>CAZLLA010000016.1:0-25482 GCA_964560315.1 uncultured Candidatus Saccharibacteria bacterium | reverse complement strand
CTAAAATCCCTGGGTAGCTATCCCAGGGATCTCAGGCTTTGTGGCGTACAGCCGGTAAGTGTTAACTCAAAGATTTAAGTGACACTTAGCGACGAGCCAAACGACGCATGAACAGGTTGTGGACCACGCCGCCTAGCACAACGGCTAGACCAACGATAGCTAGAACATCACCAGGACCAGTGTTGACTAGAGTAGTCGCAGCTGGAGTGGTAGGAGTAGTTGGGGTAGTAGGAGTCATAGGAGTAACTGGAGTAACCGGGACAACCGGGGCCGTAAAACTAACGGCCTGGGTACAAGCCTGGCTGGTAGCAGTAATCTGATTACTCTGGCCAGGTAAAGTAAAGTAAGCCGTAGCAGTAATGGTGTACTGACCGTAACTACCGTAGTTGTGAACTAGGTTCACTACATTGGCGGTTTCAGGAGTCGTATTACCATCACCCCAGTTAATGCTGGCACCGTTAAAGGTAGCACCATCAGTCGCACTTTGGGCAAAGTTGCTGATATCAGCGGACAGACTACCAGGTACAACTGACAAACCGACACAAGTTGGCTGGACACAAGCTTGGCTGCCACCCTGGGCGTAACCAAACAAGTTATTGCCGTACCAAGCGGTACCATTAGCACCGTAAGGGCTGCTACCGGTCACTAAATCAAGCTGGTAATAGCAGTTCAACATGGGCACGGTTAGAGTATGACTACCGACACCAAGCGTCTCGGTCGTGGAATCGTAGAGCGTCTGAGAGCTCACGTTCTGGCCGTTAAAGTCACTATTGGGAGCTTGCCATGAGACAAGCGTAATGGTTTCCTGACAATTAGCCGCACCGCTCAAATTAACGGTTACGGAACCTTGGGTTCCGGCTGAGTTAATCTGAAAACGGCTGCCGGCTTGATTGGCGCTGTTAGAGCTACCAACCACGCTGGCCGAACAAGTATTACTGTCGGCGGCGGCGATTGGCGAGTAGGCCAAAGAGCCACCAGCCATCAGTAAAGGTAACAATAAAGATAACGCAAGATTACGAAACTTAAACATAATTTCTCCTTAGATTTCCACCCCTAGTTGTGTCTCCGTCATAAAGTGATAGTGATCACAACTATTGAGCTAATGCTAATATACTACAATATGGTGATTATGTCAATGTTATTTTGCTAATGTTTTACTGCTTCCGGCCAGGTAACGACAGGGATAAACCACTTGATTTTAGGCTTGAAACCACTTAAGCTTAAAATACACCGTAAAGATAAAGGACAATCTAGATGCAAAGACTATCAACCAAAGTAAGCACCATCACTGGCGTGCTGGCCCTGCTCATGCTGAGCTTAGTGCCGCTAGCCGGTAGTGCCAGCGTTTCGGCGGCCGCCCTAAAGCCAAGCTCCGCCGCTGTTCGTTTAACGGCTTGCGAGAATCGCCAGACCAACATTCAAGCCACCTTGGCCCGTGTCGCTGACCGGGGCCAGAAACAATATAATCTGTTCTCATCTGTAGCCACTCGGGTCGAAACCTTCTACACCAATCAAGGCAAAAGCCTCAGTAACTACAGCCAGCTAGTAGCTGCCGTGAACACCCAAGCGGCCACTGCCCAGGCCGCCGTTAACACCGTCCAGGCGGACAGTACGGGCTTTAGCTGTACCAACAGCCCTAAAACCTTCGTAACAACTTTCTTGACAGCTTTGAGAGCCGAGATTTCAGCTATGCAGGCCTACCGAACCGCGGTTCGAAACTTAGTCGTCGGCGTCAAGTCGGTCGATGTAACAGCCTCGTCAAAGAGCTAACTTTAAGGAAAGGAAGATAACCAGATAATGCGTACCAAAGAACAATCATCAGGTTTTGCCGTTGTTGAGTTAGTCCTCATCGTCGTGGTCTTAGCCGTCGCCGGCTTTACTGCTTGGTGGGTCTATCAACGACAACAAGACACCACTGTTAGTTCGCCAGCTGCGGCGGCGCCTAATGACACCTCACCAGTGGCCACCAATGTCTCGTCAGTGCCAACTATTCAGTCCAGTAGTGATCTGAATAACGCCCTGCAGGTCTTGAGTCAAAACGACCCGAGCGCCGGCAATAGCAGCGATATCACTCAGTTAAACACTCAAAGCAGCGGCTTCTAGGCTTTAAGCTTTAGGAATAACTAAACCAGCTGCCTTTAGAGGCTGCTATAGTTAGACTATGCAATTTATTCGGGCTGAGGCGTCTTTAGGAACTGAAAAGTTAACGGCTCAACTTAGTGAGTTATTGGATAAAAAACCGGTGCTCTGGCTAGTCTCGGGTGGATCCAATGTGCCGATTTCCGTGACTGTGATGTCTAATTTGCCCAAGCAGTTAACGGAGAGGCTAACGATTCTGCTGATTGATGAACGCTTTGGATCGGTTGGTCATGTTGACTCCAACGCCGAACAGTTACGGCGGGCTGGTTTCAATCCCCAGCAGGCCAACTTCATAAAGGTTCTGAGCGGCCAATCTTGGCCAGACACGGTCACCCAGTATAACCAGATTGTTCAAACTCAGTTTGATCAACATAGTGCCATCATTGGTCAGTTCGGCATTGGGGCCGACGGTCATACCGCCGGCCTTTTGCCGCATTCGCCAGCCACTGTGGTCACCGATCGGTTAGTGACAGGCTATCAGGGGCCGGATTATCAGCGCATTACTCTAACTTTTCCGGCGCTGCGCCAGGTCCAAACGGCCTATGTGTTTGCTTATGGGGCTAATAAACTGACGGCCTTGCAACAGCTTAAAGACGAAAATCTAGCGCTCAAGACTCAACCGGCCCAGATTTTTAAAGTTTTAACCCAGGCTTACATATATAATGATCAACTAGAAGGGTAGACTTAAAGTATGAAAATTATTGTTCAAGGACTGGGCCGGATGGGGATGCAGATTGCTCGCAAACTGGCCGAAAATGATCACCAGGTTATCGCCCATAATCGTAGCCGCGAACCGATCGAAGAGGCTGTCGGTTACGGCGCCCAGGCAGCTTATACCAAACAAGAGGCCGTTAAAGCTTTCGACGGTCAGCCCATTGTCGTCTGGATTATGCTCCCCGCGGATATTGTCGTAGCCCAGGTTAAGGAATGGCTAGAACTAGCCCCGGCCGGCAGTATCATAGTTGATGGCGGCAACTCCGATTTTCGTTATGCCAACCAACATAATCAGCTTGTTAAAGCTAAGGCCTGTGATTTTATAGATGTTGGTACCAGTGGTGGTGTTTGGGGTTATCAAAACGGTTTTTGTATGATGGCAGGGGCTGACAACGTCAAAGCTTTCCAAGCCATTGAGCCAGCACTGAAGACTCTGGCCCAACCGGAAGGGGCCTATCATTACTTCGGGCCAAGTGGTTCCGGTGAATTTGTCAAAATGGTTCACAACGCCATTGAGTACGGCATGATGGAATCACTAGCTGAAGGCTACCGGATGCTTAAGGATGGACCTTATCCGGATCTCGATCTAGCCGCCGCCGGAGATGTCTGGCAACATCACAGTGTCATCACCTCCTGGCTCAACGAGCTATCGCGCGATGCCTTGCGCGAAAACCCGCAACTCAAGGGGATTGATGGTTTCGTGGCCGAAACTGGGGAGGCTCGCTGGACACTGGAAGTGGCCAAAGATAAGAATATTACTATGCCAGCTATTCAGGCTGCCTTTGATGTCCGTGTTCATTCCCAGCAAGGTGAGGTTAATTTTGCGACTAAGCTTTTGGCAGCCATGCGTAATAAGTTTGGCGGCCATAACCTCAACAAGGAAACCTAAAGTATATGGCCGACAACGAACTTGAATCAACTATTTTAGTAATCGTCGGGATTACCGGCAACTTAGCCAAGCAACGACTTTTACCGGCCCTCTATCACTTAATCAAAGATCATTTACTACCAGAAGACACCGAGATTGTCGGTACTAGTCGCCGTGATGTTAGCGTCGAGGAACTATTAAAAGACGTCGAGCTTTGTGTGTTGGAATCCGATAAAGTTTGCGATCCCCAGGCTTTAGCCGAATTTCGCCGTAAACTCCGGATGGTCCGGTTTGACCCGGCGCAGGCGGCTGACTACGACAGCTTATTAAAGACACTCGAGGACATTGAAACCAGCCACAAGCAGTGCATGAATCGGCTGTTCTATCTGTCAATCCCGCCGCAAGTTTACGAGCCAGTCATTAAAAACTTCGGGCTGCACCACCTCAATCAAGGCTGCCCACACCGCCAGGGCGTCACTCGTTTATTGGTCGAAAAACCCTTTGGTTACGACCTAATCTCTGCCCAGGAATTAATTCGCTCAACCAATCATTATTTCAGCGAGAATCAGATCTTCCGGATTGACCATTATCTAGCCAAAGAGACAGTCCAAAATATTTTAGTCTTTAGGGCTCACAATCCAATCTTTAATAGCCTTTGGAGCAGTCAATATATCAGTAAGATCACGATTGATTTGCGCGAACCAACTGGCATTGAGAGTCGGGCAGACTTTTATGACAATGTTGGAGCCCTGCGTGACGTAGTACAAAACCACTTACTGCAACTTCTGGCTCTAGTCACCATGGAATTACCCAAAGACTTGGACGATAATGTTAGCCTGCACAAAGCCAAGCAAGCGCTGCTGGCCAATATCAAGCCGGTTAATATGAAACGAGCTAAAGTCGTGCGAGCTCAATATAACGGTTATCGCCAAGAGGTTAATAACCCCCGCTCAAACACCGAGACTTTCGTTAGCCTGACTTTCGATATCAACAACAAGCGGTGGAAAGGCGTACCCGTCCGATTAACCGCCGGTAAAGCCTTGAAAGATGACCGCTCGACCATTCAGCTGACTTTTGGGCCGCAACCTGGTTCCACAACAGCTAACACTTTGACTTTCCGGGTTCAGCCAGATGAGGGGATTGACATTGAACTGACTGCCAAACGACCGGGTTTTGAAGATAAGACCGAGGCTGTTCGGATGGATTTTAGTTATCAAAACAACTTTGTTGAACCCGGCCATCCTGACGCCTACGAGCGGGTTTTGGTTGATGCTGTTCGGGGTGATCATAGTTTGTTTGCGACCAGCGAAGAGGTGTTGGCTACCTGGCGAATCTTACAGCCAGTCCTTAATGCCTGGGCGCATAACAGTGACGATCTAAAAATTTATGAAATCGGGTCAGATGGACCGACCGGTCGGAGCTAAAGTAACCAATAACGGATTTGGATTCAGTCGCTGAATCCCTATAATTAGATACTATGAATTTGGTTGATTTACTGATTATCGTGCTGGTTATCGGGGCCTTGTTCAGAGGACTAAGTTTGGGCTTTGTGCGTCAGTTTTTTTCAACTGTTGGTTTTTTTGGTGGTTTATTACTGGGGGCCGCCTTGGAGCCGCACGTTGTCAATTTGGTTCATTCCTCGACCAGCCGCTTAATTCTATCGCTAGTTGTAACCTTTGGCCCAGCCTTTATCCTGCTTTCGGTCGGTGAATTTGTCGGCGTTATCATCAAGCGAAAACTACAATTCAAAAACAGCCTTAATCACGTCGATAACTCCTTCGGGGCTGGGCTGGCAATCGTCTCGTTGCTCGCCGTGGTTTGGTTGAGCGCCACCATCCTAGTCTCTTTGCCATATCAGAATCTTCAGTCTAACATTCGCGGCTCCGCAATTATCTCACTACTCGATCAAAATCTTCCGCCAGCCCCAAATATTATTGCCGACATCAGCCACCTGATTGCCCCTAACGGCTTCCCGAAAGTCTTTATCGGGGCTGAGCCGTCACCATCAACCGCGACCTTGCCAACTCCGGTTACCTTGGTCGCCGCTGTTAACAAAGACCGGGCTTCGGTCGTTAAAATCGAAGGGCAGGGTTGTGGCGGCATCGTGGAAGGTTCCGGATTTGTGGTAGGTAGTGACCTGGTGGCGACTAATGCCCACGTGGTGGCTGGTATTTATAAGCCTTACGTGATTGACGGCAACGGTACCCATCTGGCCACCCCGATTTGGTTTGATCCCAATTTGGATTTTGCTGTCCTAAGAGTCTCTAATCTAGCCGGTTCACCGTTAACCTTTGACGTTGATACGATCAGTCATGGCACACAGGGTGGTGTTTTGGGCTACCCCGGTGATGGACCTTTTACGGCCGGAACGGCCGCGGTACTTGAGGAATTTACGGCCGTCGGGCGTAATATTTATGATCAAGGTACGACCGATCGGGATGTTTATTCAATTGATGCTAACGTTATACCGGGCAACTCCGGCGGACCACTGGTTGAGCTAAATGGTCAGGTTATGGGTGTCGTTTTTGCCACTTCGACTCAATATAACAATGTCGGTTACGCCCTTAGTATTCCTCAAATTATCCACGAAATTGACGAGGCCCGTATGGCCAATCAGACGGTCAGCACCGGCAGTTGTGCCGAGGAATAATGTTATACTTGGATAAGTTAAAGAGAGTAACCTAAACCAAAATCGCCATGCCCACTAAGCAAGCAAGCACCGCCACTCGCCTAAGTCGAGTTATGCCATACCTCCTGATTGTGGCTGGTGCCATATCCTTACTATGTGCCTATATCATCATGCAGGATAAGTTACATCTGTTAGTTAACCCCAACTACCGTCCCAGTTGTGACCTAAATCCAATCGTCAGTTGCGGCAGCGTGATGGCCAGTCCCGAGGGTTCGGCATTCGGTTTTCCTAACCCAATCATTGGCCTAGCGGCCTATCCGGTATTAATTACTATCGGTGTAGCGATGTTGGCCGGTGCCAAATTTAAAAATTGGTTTTGGCGGGGCTTAAATGCTGCTTTATTGATAGCTGTCGCTTTCATCCATTGGCTCTTTTTTGAAAGCGTTTATCACATTCACGCGCTTTGTCCATACTGCATGGTTGTTTGGGTTATGACGATCACAACTTTTTGGTACGTGACGATTTATTGTTTGAGGGAAGGCTATTTACCAACACCAGCCCGTTTGGGCGGGGTAGTTCGTTTCATCCAGCGCTATCATTTAGAAATCCTGGTCTGTTGGTTTCTAATCATTCTGGCCTTAATTCTTCAGCACTTCTGGTATTATTACGGCAAGTACCTCTAAACCAGCTTGGCAGCGCTAGTCAAAACAAAAGGATATGACAGACTAGATGAAAAAAGACGATAATGTGATTACCAAAGCAGTCGAAGCTCCGGCCGAGCTGCTGGAAAAAACCATCGAAGTTACCGAAGAAGTCAATCATGCCCTGCATGGTGATAAAACCGCCCAAAGAACTCGGGATTACTGGCATACCCTCGGACCGGGCTTAACAACCGGTGCCTCAGATGACGATCCCTCCGGTATTGCGACTTATTCACAAACTGGCGCCCAATACGGTTTTCAGTTACTTTGGCTGGCCCCCTTTACCTTTCCATTAATGGCCGTGGTCCAGGAAATGTGCGCCCGTATCGGCTTAGTCACCGGACGCGGGTTGGCCAGCAACATTAGAACCAAATACTCGCACCGAGCCTTGTACTTCTGTGCGATGTTATTGTTTGCCGCCAATACCTTTAACATTGGGGCTGACCTGGGAGCTATGTCGAAAAGCGTCGAACTGCTTTTTCCATCATGGAACTTTATTCTGCTAGTAGTAGGTATTACCATTGTCATGCTTTGGTTGCAGATTTTTACACCATACAAACGTTACGCTAAATATCTAAAATGGCTGTCGCTAGTGCTACTGGCCTATGTTGTCTCGGCCTTTCTGGCTCATCTTAACTGGAGCCACGTGTTAAGTCATGCCTTTGTGCCCAGTATCTCCTTTAATAAAAACCAGTTGCTCCTAATTTGTGCCATTTTAGGCACCACCATTTCGCCATATCTATTCTTCTGGCAAACTTCGCAGGAGGTTGAAGATCAAATTGTTCAAGGTAAAACGACGATTCAAATGCGCCAGGACTCAACTACGCCGAAGGATGTTCACAGCATGCGGGTCGATGTTTGGTCAGGCATGTTTTTGTCTAACATTGCCATGTTCTTTATTGTTGCCGCCTGTGGTGGTTTACTCTTCACACACGGCGTAACCAACATTCAAACTGCCTCACAGGCCGCTCAAGCCTTACGACCCTTTGCTGGCAGTGCCACCTATTTCTTGTTCGCCCTGGGCATCATTGGACTCGGCATGTTAGCTATCCCAGTTCTGGCGGGCTCCAGTTCTTACGCCATTTCCGAAAGTTTAAACCAACGGGGCAGTTTGGGTATGAAGCTCAAACAAGCCTATGCCTTTTACGGCGTAATTATCATTTCTATGGTAGTTGGCTTATGCATGAACTTTATCGGTATCAATCCAATTAAGGCTCTAATCTACGCCGCCGTGCTTAATGGCCTAGTGGCACCCGTGGTGCTAATTTATATTGTCCTACTCAGCAGCAACCGCAAAATTATGGGCAACTGGGTCAACGGTCGCTGGTCGACAATTATTGGCTGGCTAACCGTTGGCATTATGGCCGTTTCCGGTCTAGCCGCCATCTACTCTTTGCTATAAATTACTCGTTACGCAGAGCTTCAATCGGATCTTTACGGGCAGCCTGAAGAGCCGGCACAGTGCCAAAGAGTAAACCGATACCAACTGAAACGATAAAGGCTAAAATCATGATCGGCCAGTTCACAGCCGGTGCCAGGTTAGTTAAAACCCGCAAACAAATATTGACGACGAGTGACAGCAAAACGCCAATAAACCCGCCCGATACACTCAGCAGTAAAGCTTCGGTTATAAACTGGGTTAGGATCTGTCGATTGGTCGCACCGACGGCTTTACGAATACCAACCTCATGCATCCGTTCCGCTACCGAAACCAACATGACGTTCATAATACCAATCCCGCCAACCAGCAGAGCTACAGCAGCAATGCCGCCAATAAAAGCCGTCAGTAAATTGAGAATGTTATCGGTCACCGTCAATGTTTGATTTTGTTCCATGACTGTAAAATTATGATCGCCGCCGTGGGCCGCCAATAAACTAGACCGTAGGGCATTAGCAACCGTATTTGTCTGATTAGTAAACTGCGGCCGGGCTAGTATTTCATAAATCGGCGCATTATTGTTGGTCATTTGTTCGGCCGTTGTATAGGGCATAAAGACGGCATCATTAAAATCAATGTCGGCCGACAAGGGCGTGGTTTGAAATTGATTAAAAATACCGGTGACTACAAATTGCTGACCGAGAATGGTCATAGTTTGACCGAGTGGAACACTCTCATCATAAAGGGCTTGGGCAACCTGAGAACCAATCACTACTTTGTTGGCGCTGAAGGAATTATCACTAAAGAAATCGCCATACGCTAAACTCTGGTGCAAGATAGCTGGCAACTCAGCAGTAGTACCAATCACTAGGGCGTTATAGGGCTGCTTCATCTCACTGGAAATAACACTGCCAGTCACGATACTCATCGGCGCCACACTTTTAATCCCAGCCGTCCTGGCCGCGGTCGTGACGTCCTGGCCACTTAACGATCCGATGGTGCTGAGGTTGAGCCATGAGCCGGTGTCACTCAGTTGGCTGGCCGCAGATTGATCTAGAATCTGTCCGGGACGGATGGTGATTAAATCTTTGCCTAGCGTTTCGGTTTGGGCGTTAACTTGCTGCTTGACACCCTCACCGATACTGACCATCGTCACCACTGATGCCACCCCGATGATGACACCGAGCATTGTCAGCAAGCTGCGAGCTTTATTCCGCCGCAGGGTGTGAAAGGCAGTCTTGATATCACCTTTAGTTAATGAGGCCATCAGGCTTTAGCCTTTCGTTTACGATTAATCGATCGGCGGCGGGATTTTAGCGATTTACGGTGACGGTGCTTGGGGACAGTGCGCGGCGCTGAGTCGTGTTGTGGAACGGCTTGCATAAGGGCCGATACTCCAGCCAAATCATCTTCCGCGGTCTTTTTCGGGATAGTGTACATACTCTTCATAGCGCGACTAGCCACCTGACCTATGGCGGTTGGCTCATCGGCAATAATTGCCCCGTCCCGCATATAAACCACGCGGTTAGCATAACGTGTCAGTTCTGGATTATGGGTTACAAAGATGATTGTGTTACCCATCTGGTGAACTTCATTTAATAATTCCATAACTAGTCTTGAACCGGCACTGTCGAGATTACCGGTTGGCTCATCAGCGATAATTAGCTTTGGATCATTGACTAAGGCTCGAGCAATTGCGGCACATTGGACTTGGCCGCCACTTAAGTGAGCCGGCATAAAATACTCGCGGCTTTGCATACCAACTCGCTCCAAAATCCGGCTGGCTTTTTCTAGCCGCTTGGTCAGCGACATGCCTTTGTATACAAGCGGCAGTGCCACGTTTTCCAGAACCGTCATACGAGCTACTAAATTGTACGACTGGAAAATAAAGCCGATCGTATCACGACGAATTTTAGCGGCTTGGTTCGGGCTAAGTCGGGCAACATGGCGACTGTTTAGTTGATACTCCCCATGGGTCGGCCGATCGAGTAAACCAATTGTATGCATCAGGGTACTTTTGCCGCAACCGCTTGGACCCATGACTGCCACGAATTCGCCACTGTCAACAGACAAGCTAACTTCGTCTAGCGCCAGTGTTGTTGCTTCGCCAAAACCATACAATTTACTGACATCGTTGAGTTCAATAATCGGCATCGTGTTATTAGTGTAATCGTCTGAGCGCTAAAGGGGAAGCTGTTCTTGCTGATTTCACAACAATATTGCTTGCATACTAATTGTGTTCTCTATCAACACAAAGGATTTTAAGTATAATGTTGTCTGAAGATTTCAATAACCAACCAACGGCTGTTTAACCTTTGTATTTTTGAACCGATAATATATTGGCAAGATTAGACCAAATTAGGAGAGATGCCCGAGTGGTTGAAGGGGCACGCTTGGAAAGCGTGTGTGCGAGCAATCGTACCGAGGGTTCGAATCCCTCTCTCTCCGCCAAGTTTATAGATTAGTCTAATCTGTTTAACTTTTCAGTGTTACAATGACATCATGCTAGTGTTTTCACTATTCCTTTGGTGGTATGGCCGGGGTTGGTTGGCCGTTGTTAAGAATCTTCGCAACATGCTCAGAGGTATTTCGCGCCTATTTTCAGTACCTCAATTATTGCGCACCTTATTGGCTCCATGGCGCCGTATTATTAGTTACCCGGGCGCTAGTTTGGATGCCAAGCTTCGAGCTTACGGCGATAACCTTGTTAGCCGAGCGATTGGCTTTATCGTTCGTCTAATCGTGTTATTAACAGCTCTGGTGATTAGTCTTTTGGCTGTCATTTTTGGCATCGTAAGTATTGTAGCGTGGCCACTCGTCCCGGTAGCTATCGTGGTCTTAATTATTAAAGGAATTACTGCATGAGCAGCCCATCAATTAATCTGCGCAGTCGACGAGCTCGCCAGGCCAGGCTAGGGCATTTATTGGGCCGACATACCTTCAGTCTTGGCTTGTGGTTATCAGCCATCTTCATTGGCGGCGCTAGTTTGATTTATGCCACGTCCTATCAACGACTAGCTTATTTTGCGTGGGCGGTTGGTTTATTCAGCTTCATGATCGGCTTGTGGTATCGCAACGATCTAGCCAGGTTGCCAGTCAGCGGCTCATCACTTGATCAACGATTATCAAGCGATGCACTGGGTCGTTTGGGAGTTCGTCAGACGTTGAGTCCACGATCGGTCTGGCACAGTTTGAGAGATCACTGGCAAGCCACCTTCTTGGCTAACCATCTTTTGTTGCCGACCAACACCATTGAACAGCAACTAAGTACTGATCAATCTTATATGGACAAAGCTTGGCAAGAAGCGGTTCGGTTAGCCGATTTAACCGACAGCCCAGCGATTGAACCTGGACATTTAGCCGCCGCTATATTAAATACTTCACCCGCAATACAAACTCTTTTGAAGCAGCTTAAAGACGGCAACAATGACGTTGAGCAGATCGTTGTTTGGCTCAGTCGACTGCTGAGTAGCCAACGTGCCACTGAGCCATATTTTGGCGGTATCGGCCGCGACTGGGCTTATGGTTTCACGCCGCATTTAACCCAGTATGGTCAAAATATTAGTCTGGCGATTGAACAAAATGGGGCTCATTATGGTTGGTTAACCGCATCACCTGGTGTGCAGTCGATCAAGAAAGCTTTTGCTCAGGGCGATCCGGCGGTGGCTCTAATTGGCGAAGAGGGCGTTGGCAAAAGCAGCCATGTTCATGCGCTGGCGCAGTTGATTTTGGAGGAGGCGCACGACCGGAACCTGGAACATCACCAAATTATTAGTCTGAATCCGTCACTGATTGTGTCGCGGGCACGCGAGCCTGGTGAACTGGAACGCATTGTTGTCACACTGCTGGAAGAAACGATTCATGCCGGTCACATTATTCTGTTTCTGGACGACGCCCAATTGTTCTTCAAAAGCGGGGTTGGTTCCTTTGATATCACCCAAGTCCTGCTACCGATTGTCCAGGCCAAAGCGCTGCAGCTAATCATCGCTATGACGCCCCATGACTATCAGCAACTTAAGACCGATAACGCGGCCTTTGCTGATCTGTTAACGCCAGTTGTTTTAACCGAGCCCGACGAAGCCGCCGTGATGCGCGTTCTGGAAGATACTGCCAGTAACCTGGAGGCGAATCGCCAAGTCCTAATTTCTTATGAAGCGCTGCGCGAAGCTTACCGACTAAGCGGGCGTTACGAACAAGACGTTGCTTACCCGGGCAAGGCGATTCGCTTATTAGAGCAATCACTGACCCATGCCAATAACAGTGTCGTCGACACCGGTTCAATCCAAGCAGCGATTGAGCAAACCAGAGGTGTTAAAGTCGGGACAGCGGCACCTGTTGAAGCCGATCAGTTGTTGCATCTTGAAGAGACTATCCATCAACGAATGGTTAACCAAGTTCGGGCCGTCAGTGTCGTAGCTAACGCCCTCAGGCGAGCCCGGGCGGGCGTGGCAAGCCCCAAACGACCGATTGGTAGCTTTCTCTTCCTTGGTCCCACCGGTGTTGGCAAAACCGAACTGGCGCGTTCGATTGCCGCCACCTATTTTGGCGCCGAAGACCACATTATCCGGCTGGATATGAGTGAATACCAGCAGCCTAGTGATGTTAGCCGATTACTATCCGGCGGCAACCAAGAAAAGGCCAGTTTAATCCTGGCTATCCGTCAACAACCCTTTAGCGTTGTGCTGCTCGACGAAGTCGAAAAAGCTCACCCCAATGTACTTAATTTACTTCTACAGTTGCTTGATGAAGGACAGCTCACTGACACGACCGGCCGATCAGCCTCATTTCGGGATTCCATCTTAATCGCCACCTCCAATGCCGGGGCCAACACTATCCGGGAGCATGTCGAGAAGGGCGAGGAACTGGAGAAATTCGAAAAACAATTCACTGATCAATTAATCAGCAGTAATCAGTTTAAACCGGAACTTTTGAACCGGTTTGACGAGATTGTTCTATTTCGACCGCTTAAATCCGAGGAACTATTGCAAGTCGTAGGGCTGATGATGAAAGAGGTTAACAGTACTCTCGCCAACCAAAATATTACGGTTGAATTAACCCCAGCCGCCGCTCAAGAAATCGTTAAAGCTGGGTACGATCCGCGCCTTGGTGCCAGACCGATGCGACGGGCCCTGCAAAGCGCAGTTGAAGACAGTATTGCGGCCCGCATTTTAGGCGGACAGACAAAACCCGGCGATCATGTTATGCTTGACGCCTCCGATCTTACCACCACTCGAGAATCTGGTTAGCACTGTTGTTTTACTATTATCATAACTATTGACAACCAATAGTACATCTAATACAATTTATTACATGAAAACTGTTAGTTTTTCTCTCGACGAAGAAACCGAACAGGGGATTCGAACTTTAGCTAAAAAAGCAAAGATGTCGCGCAGTGATGTTGTTCGATCAATGTATGCCAGAATGCAACTAGAAAAAACACTTGAGGAAATGCAGGCCAAAGCAAACCCACTCCTAGAAAAGCTCGGGTTGGAAACAGAAGATGACGTTGCCAACTACATCAAAGCCAAAGCTTAACATTGTCCCTGATACTGGTTTTTATATTGCCGCAGCGCTTAAAAATGGTTACGCTAGAAGCTATTTAACGGGCCGGGGCTCAAAGTTTTTAACCTATGAATTATATAGCTCCGAGGCAATATTGCTCGAGACTCAAGAAAAATTAGAGACTAAATTTGGTTTTGATAGGCTGTCGGTAGTAAAAACCATAAATGAGATGCGTAACATTCTGACTATAGTCTATCCAACCCGGCGACTCTCAATAGTAAGAGATTCGGACGATGACAAAATCTTAGAGTGCGCACTGGAGGCTAAAGCTGATCTTATCCTTGCATTCGATAAAGATTTGTTGGCCCTTCGGGAATATGAAGAAATCAAAATTATTCATCCAGCGATGCTTCAATATTTATTCCCTAAAGCGTTTAAATTCTAGCCGATTACAACGCTGCGACCCTTGATACCATGCTATACTAGCGGCATAGAAAATGGTCAAGATTTACTCATGGAATGTCAACGGCATTCGAGCCGTCATCAACAAGGCACTATTTGAACCTTTTGTGGCCTCTGAAAAGCCAGATATCATCTGTCTCCAAGAAATCAAAGCCAAGCCAGATCAAATAGCGTTATCGCTGCCGGGCTATGAACAGTTTTGGTATTCAGCCGATAAACCGGGTTATAGTGGCACCGCCATTCTTAGCAAGCTAAAACCGGTTCAAATCATCAACGGTTTCCCGCAGGATATCATCAAAAAATTCCAGGTTAGTGGCGACATTTATGGCGACCCAAATTTAGAGGGCCGCGTCATTGCCGCTGAGTTCGAAAAATTCTGGGTAGTTGGTGTTTATACGCCCAACACTAAAGACGATTTAAGTCGCCTGGACCTCCGTTATAAGCACTGGGATCCAGCTTTTTTGGCCTACTGCCAGCAATTGGAGCAGACTAAACCGGTCGTTTTCTGTGGTGATCTAAACGTCGCCCACACTGAACTGGATCTAGCCAACCCCGGCCCTAACCGGGGTAAGAAGGGTTTTACCGACGAAGAACGAGCCGGCATTCAAGCCTATCTTGATCACGGCTTCGTCGATACACTGCGGCTATTCAAGCAAGGTAACGGTTTTTATACCTGGTGGACCCACTTTGCCAATGCCCGGGCCCGTAACGTCGGTTGGCGGATTGATTACGTTCTAGTCAGCCAAAGCCTTAAACCAAAGGTTAAAGCCGCTGAGATCCATCCATCAGTCATGGGCTCTGATCACTGCCCGGTCAGTGTTACACTGAACATATAGCAAAGCTCCCCGGTTGGAAGCGGGGAATAGGAGAATCAATCTAGATGAGCCCCGGCCACGTTACCGGACCGTCCTACTGGCATCAGCAGCTGCCAGATCAGCCGCTGTTTCCTGACGTCTTGTGGAGCCGACCAGAGCGTAAAGCTTTAGCTGGTAAGTTATTAATTGTCGGTGGTAATGCCTACGGCTTTGCCGAACCAGCCGAGGCTTTTGCAGCCAGTACTCAGGCCGGAATCGGTGACAGCCGAGTCTTACTGCCCGACGTTCTAAAAAAGACCGTCGGTCGGTCATTTGCGGCCGGCCTGTTTGCTCCCAGCACGCCGAGCGGTAGTTTTAGCCAACCGACTCTAGCCGTACTATTAGACGCCAGCCCGTGGGCTGATGCCGTCTTGATCATCGGTGATCTGGGCCGCAACTCGGAAACGGCCATTGTTTTAGAGAAATTTATCGATAAATACGCTGGGCCGTTAACTCTGGCGGGGGACGCCGTTGATTACTTCACAGCCGCCCCCAGATTACTACTCGAGCGACCTAATACAACTGGCATCGTAAATTTTAGCCAACTCCAAAAAATAGCGGCTAGTGCAGCTTTTACGACAGCCTTTACCTCCGAGATGGATCTATTAAGACTGGCCGAGGCGCTCCACAAATTCACCAGCCAGTATCAACTAAACTTAGTTATCAAACATTTAGAGTATTTAATCGTGGCTGCCAGTGGGGAAGTCTGTAGTACCAAATTATCTGATAATCAGGCATTATGGCAGGTCAAGACGGCCGCTTACGCGACGGTCTGGTGGTTACAAAATCCGGCTCAAACCTTTCCGGCTCTGGCCAGTGCTGTTTATACGGTGGCACAACTTCAATGAGACAAATTTGGTGGGCGAGGAGGGACTTGGACCCTCAATCCTGTAAGGAACACGATTTTGAGTCGTGCGCGTATACCAGTTCCGCCACTCGCCCTTGCGAAATGGGAGAGGGTATCGGAGGACAGTGTACTATAATTATATCTGTAAAACTAGCATAGGCTGGATTGTTAATGCAGAACACTAATCCTTTATTCCCAAGTAGCAACGACCCGCCGCCACCGATTGACGGCTATAGTTTGTCAAAACAGCCAATCGAACATCCGGTTGGTGGTGGTAAGCTACCCGGAGCTACTGAGGCAGCCGATTTAATCCGTGAAAAACTCAAGCGCATTTACGAACAAGAACCTGATCCGTTTACTGAAGCTCGCGAAGCCGAAGCAGTAAAGCCGCGCAGTAAACACCAGCAATTTATGTATGAGCTCAGCACGTCGGGCAAGAGCCTAGCCACCATTCAGACCGAGTGGCACGATTATTACACTAATCTGCCAGACCAGGACAAACATGACGTTTGGCGAGAATTTTATGATGACTACGGAGCCGCCAAAGGTACCCCCCACAGTTATCACTACGTGGCCCAGCCCCAACCAGCCGCGACATCGCCTAAAACTAGCGCCCCGCAGGTTCAGACAACCGCCTCCGGCATCGTGATTTCCAACCACCAACCGCCGACGGCCAGTTTAACGGGGGCACGGAGCGTCAGCCAGCTCCGTCAGCTAATTCGTGACAAAGTCTCCGCCAATGGGCGACTGCGGCCCAAACACCACCTTCAGTCACTTGGTTTTGGGCTGGCCGTTGGTTTGGCGGTCCTGATTGTTTTTATGTTCAGCTTCTTCAACCAAATTATCATTATCCCGTTTATCCAACCCGGTAATACCGCCAGTGCTACACCAATTATCGTTGACCCCAGCAGCGTCACGCCGAGCAGCACGTCGCAAGTCATTATTCCTAAAATCAGTGTCGACATCCCGATTGATTTTTCGCTGACCAGCACTAACGAAAGTGTGATCGAAAACGACCTGGAGGGTGGTGTCGTGCACTACCCATCGACCGTCTTGCCTGGCCAGAACGGCAACTCGGCTTACTTTGGCCACTCCAGCAACAATATCTTTAACCCGGGTAAGTATAAATTCGCTTTTGTGCTGCTGCACACTCTGGTTTCAGGTGACACATTCTATATTGTCTATAGCGGCAAGGTTTATATTTACAAGGTTTTTGAAACCCAAGTCGTGAGCCCCAATGATGTCGGCGTTTTAGATAATGTGCCCGGCCATACGGCCACAGCGACCCTAATTACTTGTGACCCGCCCGGCACCAGTATCAATCGCTTAATTGTCGTCGGTGATCAAATCAGTCCTGACCCATCAACTAATGGTGGTGGGGTTAATACCTCTACCTTATTGGCACCGAGTACCCAGCTACCCAGCAACGGGCCGACTTTGTGGAGCCGCTTTTGGAATTGGTTGTTCTAGGCTAAATGTCGGCTGGGGTCAGTAGGGCAGTTAACGTTAAGAGCTCTTGAGTGGGATTGGCGACTGACGGAACTAAAGTATAGACGTATTTGTAGCTTGGATCGAAGTAAGCCGTGTAGCGAGCATCGCCCGAAATTAAGGTCTGCCGATTAGTGTTATCGTAATCAAAAACTTCAAGCTGGCCGTTGCTAATGTAGGTTAGCTGAGCGCCGTCCATCCAGGTCACATGGGCCTGCGGTTGGTCGAGCGGAGAGGGCAAGCTATAGGTATAGCCCAGCGCGTTTTCGTCATCATAAACGGCTAGGCTAGTACCGCTTTCAAACAAGATGTACTGGGCATTATTGGAGAACGCCAGGTAGCTAGGCGACGCCAAACTAAAGACTTCCACCGGCACAGCTACGCCAATTTGGGGGTCGGTAATTTGATTAATCGGATTCTCATAAATATAGGCTAAGTGATCATTGCTGGCGGCTATCGCGACATACAAATTATTGTCGTAAGCCGTCAAATTTAATAAGTAAGTTGAGCTGGTTGGCAGCCGCCGAATGAGGTATGTTTGGCTACCATTATTGAGGTCAATATTAACTTCGGAAGTCTCCTTCGGATCTGGTGTGGCATACAGTAAAGTATTGCCGTTGTAAGCCTTGTAGGCTAGGACTTTACTGGCATAAAGCTGCAATTGTGGTGAGCTCAAATTGTCCTGATAAAGCGTCTGAGTGGCCGTGTTTAAAACTAGGTATTGGTCGGATTGCTCATTGTTAAATTGTAGGTCAATGTTACTGGTTGGTAGTGACAGGGTTTTGGTCAAGTTAATCGATTGGGCAGGGGAACTAATGTCCAATAAAATGTATTCAACGTTATTGTCATAAATATGCTTCAGCAATAAATGGCTGTTGTCGTTCGACCAGGCTACCGGCTGTAAACTTTCGGACGATGTGGCGGTTGATAATAAACCAGCCGGCAAACTAATGGTAGTGGATGGTTGTTGCGGATTAGTTAAATCGTATAAGTCAAACGAGGTTAACGAATTAGCTTGGGCCACCACCAGCCAATGCTCGTCTAGGCTTTGGCTTATCAAGGCCGGGGCACTAGCGTAAGTCTGAATCGTATTAGCCGTCAAATTATCAGGAAAGAGAAAAGGATATTCATAGTAAACCACCTGGCCACCGGTGATTACGATAGTTCGCTGCCAACTACGATAGCCAGTTCGTTCGAGTTTAAAATTATAGGTGCCCGCCGGGAGCAAGATTCGCGTGTCGGTACCATTGTTATAGAGTGCACCGTTAATGTAGATTTGGGCTGGATTGGGGGTGCTGGAAAGGTAAACCATGCCGTTTTGAATAACATGACCATTCTGATAGTTGTAGCCCCGGGCGTAAAAGACAAAGATGGTAGTTAACAATAGTATGGCTATGGCAACCAAGACGTAGCCAACCATCAGCATAATGCTGTTGCGACGACGTAACTTTGGATCCATGAAGTCAATAGTTTCCATGCTCGTATCCTTGTCTTAATTGGACGAAACTACAACAGGGGTTAAATCAATAAATCTGAGTACCGACTGGTAGACTGTTTCTATTATGAAACCACTTGCATTATACGCGCAAGGGGGTCTAAAATATGAGTATTCCGCTTAAGCGATCCGGAGATAACAAAGACAGGTGACGACAAAAGCTAATGTTCTTGAGCTCAATGGCAGGCCCTATGATGCACTAACGGGCTCCTTGTTGGATGCCTCCCATCATAAAGTACAAAAAGCCATTGATGGTTTTTTCAGCTCGCCCCATCACAGCACAAAGGCTTTTAACCCAGTCAAACCAAAGCCGGCAAGCTATAAAACAGAGGCTCATCAGGCCGCTTTGCCAGCCAAAGCTCGGGTCTTTGATATTCATCGTGAGATCACCAAACCAGCTGTCCGGCATCAACCGCAACACACTACGACGCTCATGCGTCGGGCGGTTCAGCGGCCGGTTATACCACTTAAACGCCACCTCAAAGTGGCTGCCCGAACAGATCTATTATCAAAGATTCCGCGCTTTGATATCGTCCCCAAATATTCAGTCACAACTATTGATCAAGCCCGTCTCAAACGGGCGGCTAGAATTGCCAGAAATAAGTTAATCAGTCGGTTTGGTAATCTAGAATTAGCCACCACGCCGGTCGTAAAAGCCGTTACGCCAGTTGCCCCAGGCCAGACCAAAGTAGCTCCCCCCGTTAGTGACGCACCGCCGATCACCCGTCAACCATCTAACGATATTTTTGAACGGGCTTTAGCCCATGCTACTAGCCACACCCAGCCAGCCTACAAACACAAACGGGTAAGTCACAAAAAAATCTTCCGACGCGTTAGTAGCGTGGCGGCTGCCAGTTTGGCGATTTTGTTGATTATCGGGTTTGTGGCTTATCAAAATGCCGCCGATATTCAACTTCGGGTGGCCTCCAGTCGAGCTGGCATTAATGCGACGCTACCAAAGTGGCAGCCCAGCGGCTTTGCCATTGGGAAGTTTACCTATAGCCCCGGGACAGTGTCCATCAACTTCAATAGCACTAACGGTCAACACAGCTTCAGTATTGTTCAGACTGCCTCTAGCTGGGACAGTGCCACATTGTTTGATAAATACGTTTTTCCCAATAGTAATTCGTACGAAGCTATTAAAGCAGCCAACACCACGCTTTACGCCTATAACAACACCAACGCAACTTGGGTGAATAACGGCATTTGGTTTAGGTTAATTGGCAACGGCAGTTTAAGCACCAGTCAGATGGCCACAATCGCGGCGAGTATGTAGCTTTTAGTCTTTACCGTATAGCTGACAAAGCCGTATACTGCAGACATGGCACAACCTGTTCGTACCCGTTTTGCGCCCAGCCCAACTGGCTCTTTGCACGTCGGTAGCATTCGAACGGCTCTTTTTGCCTGGTTAGTGGCTCGTCATAGTAACGGCAAGTTCATTCTTAGAATTGAAGATACCGACCGAGCCCGTCACGTTGAAGCGGCCGAAAACCACATTATCGAAAGTCTCAAAGCCCTTGGTCTTAACTATGATGAAGGTCCGGATGTGGGTGGTCCATTTGCGCCGTACCGCCAGAGCGAACGCTTGGAAATTTACCAGCGCTGGGCCCAAAAATTGATCGCTGCCGGTCGGGCTTATGCTGATCCGTACACTCCCGAAGAAGTCGAAGCTTTTCGCCAGGCGGCTCAGCAGCACAAACAGCCATTTTTATTCCGGAATCATCGGCCAGACGACCCGCCCAAATGGGACGGCACTAAGCCGCTGCGCTTTAAGTCTGAGCCCAAAGCCTATCATTGGCACGATGAAGTGATGGGCGACTTGCAAACCGGCCCAGAAGTCATCGACGATTTTATAATTATCAAGTCTGATGGCTATCCGACTTACAACTTTGCCCATATTATCGACGATGCCGAAATGGAAGTTAGCCATATTATTAGAGGCCAAGAGTTCATCGCCAGTTTACCTAACTATTTGAATACTTACGAAGCTCTACAATTAACGCCGCCTTTGATGGCTACCATGCCTCACGTGCTAGGCGCTGATGGTACTAAAAAATTATCCAAACGGGACGGTGCCAAAGACGTTCTGGAGTATATCAAGGACGGCTATTTGCCGGATGCCCTGGTCAACTTTATAGCTTCGTTGGGGTGGAACGATGGTACCGAGCAGGAAATTTTTAGCCGGCAGGAACTAGTCAGTAAGTTTTCGTTGGCCCGGGTCGGGCGGGGCGGGGCAAAATTCGACGAACATCGACTGCTTTGGATGAATGGTCAGTATATTCGTCAACTCGCGCTTGATCAGCTAGCCGAAAAAGTTAAAAACTTTTGGCCAATCGAGGCCGCTGAAGCAACCGAGGACTACAAAAAGCAAGTCTTAGCCTTGATCCAAGAACGTCTCAAGTATTTCGGTGAAATACCAGACCTAACGCGCTTCTTTTTTAGTGACTTACCAGTCAATCCCAAGCTCTGGCAAGATCACCAACAATTGCAAAAGCTGACTAACCCCGAGCTTAAACAGCTCTTGGAACAAAGCCGCTCAAGCCTTGAACAAAGTGATTTTAGCCGAAACGATCTGACCGAACGACTCAACAATTTACTTAACCAAACTCAACAAAAACCGGTTGTTTTATTTAGTCTGATTCGGATTGCTACTACCCAGGCACCGGCCAGTCCGGGTCTAGCCGATACCTTAGCTACGCTTGGCAAAACTACCTCCTTGCGGCGACTCGACGACACGATCAAAAATCTCTAGTTCCGAGAGTGTCCTAATCACAGGAAAAACGTCAAAGCATCTGGTACAATAGTGCTTATGGATAGCGACTTTAAGCCGACTAAGAGGCATCGGCCAACCATTTCGATGCCTGAAGACAATCCTGATCAACCAGTTCTTAAACCAGAAGTGGCTGTCGATGAGCAAAAAATCGAACAAGAATTTGGTCCAGCGCCTGACGAGGTTACCCCTAAGTTACCAGGCCGATTGAGGCTGTTGCTGCCAGCTTTTGCTAGTCGCCGGCCCCGCAAGAAACACTTAATATTGGCTGGCTTAGTTATCCTGATTTTGGCCGCTGCTGCCACTTCCTTTAGTATTTTGCACTTTGACAACCCGACGGTCATTCAACCCAAACTGGTCGTCAAGAAGTACGTCGCACCACAACCGACAACCGTGGCCAGTACATTAACCGGTTTGCCGGTGGCACCAAGCGTCAATGATCGGCCGGTGACGGCGGTAATGGTCGAGAACAGCACTTTTGCTCGGCCGCAATCTGGCCTGGATCAAGCCGGAGTAGTTTTTGAGGCATTGGCTGAAGGCGGCATCACGCGCTTTATGGCCGTTTTCCAAGATACCCAGCCAAATTACATCGGTCCAGTCCGCAGTGCCCGACCGTATTACATCCAGTGGGCGCTAGGCTTTGATGCTGTCTATGTCCATGACGGTGGCAGTCCTGAGGCACTAAGCGACATCACGTCTTGGAATGTTAAAGATCTCAACGAGTTTTATAATGCCGGCGCCTTTGAAGATATTACGAGTCGTGAAGCACCCCATGACGTCTACACTTCAATCGCTCAGCTCAGCCAGGTTGAAGCCAGTGACCACTATGGCAAAAGCAATTACACCGGTTTCCCCAGGAAAAAAGATGCCCCCAGTAAAACTCCCAACGCCACCACCATTAATCTGACGTTTTCATCCACCGATTACAACGTCGAGTATAACTATGTGGCGGCCACTAACAGCTACCAACGGAGTGAGGGCGGGGCACCACACATGGAGCTCAATAGCAACGGCACGCAGGTACAAATCAACCCGAAAGTCGTGGTTGCTATGGTCGTACCCTACAGTTACGGCGCCCTAGATAGCAGTGGCGCTTACTATTCGGTTTACGGTGTGATCGGTAGTGGCCAGGTTGATGTCTTCCAGGACGGTACCGTGACAGTTGGTACTTGGGCCAAGACCAGCAATACCTCACAAATTACCTTCACCCAAAGTAACGGCCAACCACTCGATCTTAATGCCGGGCAAACGTGGATTGAAGCCCTCGCTAGCTCCCAAGACATAACCTATAACTAAAGACTATGGATAATTTTCAAGCCCTGCGTGCGCAAATCCGCGCCTACCTCATCTTTGTTATCCTAATTGAAAATATTTTACTGGTTGGTGGTATTTGGTTTGTCGTTAAGTATTTAGGTATTTCGCTTGATGCCGTCGCCTTAGGAGCTTATGGCGTCAGTGTCATTATGACTTTTATTATTACCTTTGCGGCCGCTGATTATGCTCTAATACCCCTCAAAGCAATTTGGCAAGCGGTGGTTCATCTAGTACCTAACGAAGACGGTGTACCGGCACCAGATATCAACAAAATGGTGGTCGGGCGAACGCTAGTGGCTAGCTTAACGGCTCAAATTTATCAAATCGTAACCGTCGCTGAACATTCCGAAAGTATTGCCGCTAAACACTCTACCGATCTAAGCGCCAATTTCATAGCTAACAACTTGCCATTACCGCTGCTTGTCCTTGATACCAACCAAACGATTCTATTTGCCAACACAACAACCTGCACTTATTTGGGTCGTCAGGCAAACGATCTAATCGGCCAAAATCTGTATTCAGTTTTGAACATGTCATTCCCCAGTGAGAAAACCCTAGACAGTTGGCTCAAGAAAGCCAAGGAATCAGCTGTTACGGCCAGCCAGTTATGGGAGCGGGTTCGCTTAAATGTGACCGATAATCAACCGACCCGTCTGTTTGACTTGGCAGCCTACTATAACAAGGATAATCCGCAGCACTACGAAACCTTGTTAGTACTGTTTGACCACACCACTCAATACAGCCAAGACGATCAGGCCATTAGTTTTGTGGCTTTAAGCGTCCACGAGCTCCGGACACCGCTGACTCTACTGCGGGGCTATATTGAAGCCTTTGACGAGGAGACTCAAGGAAAATTGACCCCTGAGCTAGAGGGTTTTATGGCTAAGATGAGCGCTACCGCTCAGCAACTTTCGGCTTTCGTTAATAACATCCTTAATGTGGCTCGAGTTGATAATGACCAATTATCGCTCCGTTTACATGAGGAAGACTGGTCAGACATCGTTGAGAGTACGGTTGAGATGATGTCCTTAAGGGCCAAAGTCCGCGGCATCAGTTTGACTCAAAAGATTGCGGATGGTTTACCGACGGTCGGCGCCGACCGCATCAGTATCCAAGAAGTTATTGCCAACTTGATCGATAACGCCATCAAATACAGCGGGACCTCCAAAGAAATTATTATTAGCACCCGGTTAAATGGTGAAGGGCTAGTCGAAACTACGGTCCAAGATTTTGGGGTAGGGGTGCCTGGTGCTGTCCTACCGAACTTATTTACTAAATTCTACCGCGATCATCACAATCGAGCTCAAATTGGCGGTACTGGTTTGGGTCTTTACCTGGCTAAGGCTATTGTAACAGCCCACGGTGGCAATATTTGGGTGGAGAGCAAAGAAGGTAAGGGCAGTACCTTTAGTTTCACTTTGTTGCCTTACGCAAAACTTGCCGAAGAAACTAAAAACAGTGATAATAAAGAACTAGTGCGCAGTGCTCACGGCTGGATTAAGAATCATTCACTATACAGGAGATAAAATGGAGCCCCAAAATCAACCGGCACCCCCTAATGGCAAACGTGTTTTGTGCATTGAAGACGAACATTTTATCAGTGAACTTTACGCCAGGGCTTTGAGCCGGCGAGGCTATGAAATTGACGTTGAAATGGACGGCCAAGTTGGTCTCGAAAAAGCCCAGACCGACAGCTACGATATTATTTTACTCGATCTCATGGTACCGACGATTGACGGTATTGAAGTCCTCCGAACGCTTCGTGACCAAACCAAAACACCCCATCTAAAAGCCAAGCTTATTATCATCACCAACCTAGAGCAGCGCGAAGATGTCCGAGCCGACATTGAAAAGCAGGCTGACGGTTATTTAGTGAAAGCTGAGATCACGCCCCGCGAATTAGTCGATATTCTCGACAAACTTAAATTCAAATAAAGCCTGGCAGGTGACTACCAAAAACTCTATAATATAACTCGGTTATGTATGGGTTCTTCTTAGAGTCCCTCCATACAAACCTTATACGTAAAAACACTTTTGCCCTCGTCCATTCGGATGATGGCTATCATTAGACAAATTAGTCTAGTGCCGATTTAAGTCCCGTAGCTAAAGCAGTTGCTACAAACTTGTTGTTTACTTTCGGTAATCGAGAAAGGTGATTTTTGCGTTATGAATGATGACCTTGAAATTAACGATCCAGCCTTAGAAAATAACGTCAGCGTCCATGCCGGTTTTCCTAATCCGGCCACTGATAAGCGTTTGCATAGTCTGACTAACCGGAAATTTCGTGTTGGTTTTTAGCTAGTTTTATCCCTGTTATTCAT
>CAZLLA010000015.1:0-26599 GCA_964560315.1 uncultured Candidatus Saccharibacteria bacterium | reverse complement strand
GTATCTTTACGGCCGAACAGAAGACCCAAAACCAACACGAAAGTTCCTATAACCTATAATAGTAGAGGGTAAACGTCCCGATAGATCGCCCCCATCAACATAGAAATCTACACTTTCACCGAAGTATAGTTGGGCATCGTCAACAGTGTTAGCAGTGGGCTTACCCGGTTCATTGGCGCTGGTGGTGAGTAAGGGCCCGACAATAAGCAACAACTGGGTTAATACCCTATCGTTGGGCAGACGAAAGGCTTGCCGACCAGTGGACTGGTTAAGGTAATCAATTGTGTGTGGGATTTCCACACTCAAAGGCCCAGGCCACAGGTGCTCAACAGCTTTCAGATAGCGACGCTTAATACCTAAATTAACCAGTTGTTCAATATTGGCAGCAACGATCGTGCCTGGCTTGTGCTCCCGTTTTTTCAGTTGATATAGCCGATCGACCGCTTCTTGATCAGCTGCTCGCGCTACGACGCCGTAGATAGTGTCTGTTGGTATAACACCAACAGTACCCGGGCGCATCAGTGACTCTTGAGCTGCATCGAACGTAGACACATAAACCTCACATTAATACCAAACTTAAATTCACTTTAGAAAGGACGGATATGATTAGTCCGCAAGTAGGCATAAACCATTAGGACGGCCAGGCCTAGAACAATTACAACGGTTGCGAAAATTGCCAGACCCACACCGCGGCCAGCTTTTTGGACAGGTTTAGTGTTAACCGGCTTTTGTGGTTTAAGCTCAACTGACTCTTCACTGTCCTTGGGCAAGTCTTTGGGTACTTCCTGAGGCTTTGGCGCCACAACGTCCATCACTGGCCCCGAAGGGGCTGGTTGTGGTGGTTGATGTGGCTCAGATGGTTTTGCAGGTTCCATTGTCTAGCATTTTAGCACGATGCGCTGGGCGTTTATACGGCGCACGGGTAGCGTTTGAGTAAGTGCTGACGGCTTATTCGCCGCCGTAATTATAACCCGGCTGGAGGCTGCTGAAGTAATCAGTTACTTTTAATGGCGTACCGCCGCTAACTGGCATGATGTATAGATCGTTATCCTTAGAGACAATCAAGTAGTTGTCGGTGTACCAGGCATAGGGAGCATAATCACTCAGGCTGGCAATTTGTTGTTCATTCTGCCCGTTAGCATCGCCAATAAAAAGTGTGTTTTTGCCGTCTCTTACCTCACTCCAAAATGTCTTAGTACCATCTGGAGAGACAAGATAGTTTGGTGATTGGTTATAGAATGTGCTGTCGGTAATATTGACGCTGGATAACGTGCCGTTGCTATAGCTGTAATAAGTATAATTGGCTCCGGTATTATCCGGAACTTGGACGTAAAGGCTCTGCGGTGCATATGGTTGAGCACTGATGTAATAGCCGGGGTAAGCTAGGTTGGCTGGCACTGGGAAGTCACGAACATCCTGTTTGCCGGTACCACCAGGCTGAATACTATAGAGGCTATCGTTCAGGCCACTTAGTTCGCTAACATTGCTCCCATTCCAGTCGGTCGTATAGACCACATCATTGTTAACTATATCGATACTGCCGAACGTCGTTTGGGCATAATCAGCCGAATCAGTCCCCTGCCCAGCAGTTTGGTCGAGAACCGTCAGTTGCCCGGTGGCGGCGTTGTAGGATTTTAGAATTTCCCCGGCTGGTTGCCACTGCAGGGTGTCATTCCTGTCGATACTATAGATAAGGCTGTCGCCGATCCAGCCAATAAGATTGTAATTGGCGCTGGTGGTATCGATAGTTGTCACTTGATTGTTGGCCGTCGTATTGATCAGATAAAGCTCCGGTTGATTGGGATGGACCCGGCTGGACTCCAGGGCTAGGTATTGCCAGTCTCGTGAGGCCATCAGAACTGTCGTGTTGGTGTCTTCGTTACCGGTGCCAGCCAGTACCGTCTGGCGATCAGTACCATCAAGATTAGTTTTAACGACATCCATGGTACCGCTGAGTTGTGATAAGAAATACAAACTGCCAGCTGGTGTTAACTGAAACTGGTTTTGAGCAATAGCTTGGGCCGTTATCACAATCGTGCCGCTACCGTCGTTGTAGCCAGAAGCCGAAAAATTGGCGGGTAGACTGGTGTCATTAGCAGGCAAAACAATCGTTACATCACCCTTTGAATCAGTCGTAGCTTCGGTGTCGGCTACCCGAACCAAAGCGTCGGCAATTGGTTGACCGTTGATCTTATTGAGGATAACAATTGGCACCTGACGCCCGGTGGCCGTCAATCTAATATTGAGACTAGATTTTTGATGCAGTATTGGCACCAAAACGGTGACGGTACTCGTCTTATAGTATTTTTTGCTAATGCTCAGAGCGTAATTACCGACATGGACATGCAGCTTAGCCAAACCACGGTTGTCAGTTATGGCCGTAACGTGATCGAGGCTGACAGTCGCACTAGAGACTGGCTTACCAGTCGTCGCATCAATCACATCGACGCTGTAGTTCTGCTTAAGAACTAGGCCGGCCAACCTGTAACGAGTCCAGGGTACTCCAGCCAAAACGAATACCACTACGACGATGGCAATCGGCAGAGTCCAGCGCTTTTTGTGCCACAGAAAGGCTCCCCAACGTTTCACAAAATTTCGTGGCGGCTTTTTACTGGGTCTCGACTTGGTTACTTTGTCATCTTTGTCAGGATCAGCTACTGATTGGTCGGATCGTGAATCATCAACCGGTTTATTGACCGTCTTAGATTCAGGTTCATCTTGCTGCTCATCAGTTGGGCCGATCAGCTCATCAGGTAATGGCGGTGCCGAGCCGACCTTAGATTCAGAATGATGGTCTTTAAGTTGTTCCTCGTCCATAACGTTTATGCTCAAAACTGCTTGTTATTGTAAGGCCTAAGCGTTAGGATTGCCAGAATTTTATGACGGCTGGTGTATTAAAATGATAACCATGCTATTAGCCACCCCGTCCAACCTGAGGTCAGCAGTTCAGCACCTAACTATGCAGGATAAAAGTCTCAGGCCAATCATTGCTGAGGCTGGCTTGCCAACACTGCAGCCACACCGTCAGTATTACCGAGCACTGGCTGATTCGATCATCGGGCAACAGCTGAGTGTTAAGGCCGCGGGCAGTATCAGACGACGTTTTCGTGAGTTATTTGGCGGTACTTTCCCGACTCCCGAAATGATTCTTCGGAAAACCCCGGAAGAACTCCGCACGGCTGGACTTTCTGGTGCCAAAGCCATTTATATTCGTGACCTGGCCCAACACATCAAAGACTGTAAGGTCCGCTTTGACAAAATTGCTAGTCAAAGTAACGAAACTATTATCGCTGAGTTATCTGATGTCAAAGGGATCGGCGTCTGGACGGTTCATATGTTTCTGATATTCTGTATCGGCCGACTAGACGTTCTGCCAGTCGGCGATCTCGGCATTAGAAATGGCATTCAAAAATTGTACGGCCTCAAAGACTTGCCAACAACTGACCAAATAATTGCAGTAGCCCAGAAAAACAAATGGCACCCCTACGAATCAGTTGCCAGCTGGTACGTCTGGCATTCCCTAGACAATAGCTAAGGCGTCAACCGGTTGAGGTCTCGTGGGAACAAAGTAGCTTCTTTGACATTACCGAGCCCAATGGTTTTTTCAACTAAGCGGTCAACCCCGAAGCCGCAGCCGCCATGTTGCGGTAAGCCGTACTGAAAAGCTTGCAGGTAATATTTATATCCCGGGTGGTCAACTTTTAGCCCAGCTTTTTTCATCTGTTCAACAAGTTTATCGTGGTGGTATTCCCGGAGCGGACAGGTCGCAATTTCTAGACCACGGAAGAGCAGATCGCCCCATAAAACCGTCGATGGATCATCGGGATTCACCTGGTGATAAAACTTCATCGCTTCCACTGGGAAGTGAGTCGCAAATATCAGTTCACTGCCCAAATTGTCTTTGGCATAATCACAAATCCAGCGTTCCTCGTCGGGTATCAGGTCCTTTTCCTTAGTCGTGTCGGTACCGTTAGCCTGCGAGTAGAGTTCATGGATTTTAGCCACGGTCATTTTAGGTACTTTGTCCGACAGCACCAGCTCGGGCGCATTCAACGATTTCAATTCATCGGCTTGTTGGTCGTAAACTTTTCGGATGGCGTAGAGCGTCATGTCACCAACCAAATCCAACACTTCGTCGAGGCTATCAACAAAGCCCATTTCAACATCCAGCATCATGATTTCGCTCATGTGCCGGGTAGTAGCGCTGGGTTCGGCTCGAAAGACTGGGGCAATTTCATAAACTCGCTCAAAGGCTCCAACCAGCATCTGCTTATAGAGTTGGGGGCTCTGGGCTAGGGTGGCCTCCTGCCCGAAATAATCTACTTTAAAGACTTCAGCGCCGCCTTCGGTGGCTTCACCGACCAGCTTAGGAGTTTGAATTTCCAGAAACTCGTGTTGATTGAGATATTCACGCAGGTAAATCAGTAAGTTAGCCCGAATTCTAAAAATCTTCTGCTCCTGCAGGTTGCGTATGTTGAGAACCCGATGTTCAAAGAGAGTGTCCAGGTTTTCGGCTTTATGATCAATCGGTTTATCAATTTCAATTGGTGGTTCGTCCGTCACCGGCACCATAATCGTTACCGTCGCCTCGTGTAGCTCAGCTCCGCCGGGGGCCCGCGGTTCGTTAACGACTTTACCGTCAACACTCAAAACGGTACCAATTTGCAAACCGCGCAATTTTTCAACTTCGTCTTTACCGTCTAATACCACCTGCACTAAGCCACGGCGGTCACGGACATTAACAAACGTCAACCCGCCCAGTAAGCGTTTTTTGTGCAACCAGCCTTCAATGTGAACCTGCTCACCAACGTGATCTTTGACTTCATTGCTTAGTATCCTCATCAGTCTGCTCCTTGATCGTCTATCGGGGTTATTCTACCATCTCCGCTGATTCAGTCGATACTATTTCGGCGGCCTCAGGTTCAGTGGTTGGTTCCGGCTGGCTGTGGCGACTAGCGACAGCTTTTCGGTCGTCATGATCTTCAAGTGATTTTTCAGCCTCACCGAGCAGTCGATTTAGGATATCACTCAAGGTGACAATACCAACGTATTCATTGAAACTATTAACCACTACCAGGAGATGCTGGTGAGTGTGAGCAAACGCCCGCAGGGCTTCTTCTAGACTGTCCTCTTGATGAGCATAGGCTACTCGACGTTCATAAAAATCACGAACTTTACCACTGGCGTTAATATCCGGCACATCGTCAACTGCGAACGTGCCGACAATATTGGTTTTGCCTTCATTAACCGGAAAACGGCTGTGCCCAGTAGCGTGTAGTTCATCCAGCAAAACTGGTCCGATATTATCGGTCACTTCAACCGACTTAACGTGCCGGCGTGGCACCATCAAGTCACGTACGTGGTAGTCGCCGAATTTTAGGATCCGACGCATCAATTCCAGCTCTTGATCAGTGATGCGATTATCATTCTGTTCTTTTTGTCGTCTGAGCAATTCATAAAAGTCGTCGCGCTCATATAAACCTGTGTGCGGGGCCATCGGAAAACGACCAAGATAAAGCGCCAGGAAGGCCATAACGGGATGCAAGAAGCGCAAAAGTCGCACCACGGCTGGTGTGCTCCATTCAGCAATTCTGGTACCTAATACCGTCAGACGCGTTCGGGGTATCCACAAAAAGGCCAGCCACAAAATAAGGGCAACCGTCAAAAAGCCAAATAGTGGTGACGTAATCCTGGCAAACAGCACAAAACCGCCAGCCGCTGATAAACCAATAATCAGCCACAATAAGACCTTTAATTCGTTACCGTAAGCTTCAGCACTGAATAACGTTTTGGCTAGCTGGTCGTTGCTTTTGGCTAAGCGTTTTAGTTCAATTGGCGTCAGATAAAAATAAGTTTTTTCAAGCGTCAGCGCTACGAGAGCCAACACAATCAGTAAAACGGCAAAGATGAATGGGGTCATGCTAATGACATCTTACCACTACCTGATCAGCTTCAGCTAGCAGTTCGGGCTGAGTTAACCCGTCGACGCCGTAGATCCTTGAGGACGATTAGAAAACCTCTGGGTGGCTAGTCTAAAATAACCGGCCAGTATAAGCTTAATAGTCAGTGGACAAGAAATCTCCGGTTTCAATCGTTATCCCCACACTCAATGAAGAAGCTAATATTCATGAGCTTTGTTTACGTTTAGCTAAAGGCCTGGCCTCCGCAACCGAAAAATATGAGTTGATCTTTGTTGACGACCATTCGGATGATAAAACGTTGGCCGAAATAAAAGCCATGCAGCACCAGTTGCCCATCACGGTTCTCCTGAAAAAAGGTAAACCCGGCAAGAGTTTTTCGATACTTGAGGGAATAGCCGCGGCTCAATATGGAATCATCGGTATGATTGACGCGGACTTACAGTACCCGCCAGAAGTATTGCCAACTATGATCGAAAAAATTACGGGTGGTGGAGCTGGCCTAGTGATTGGCCATCGGCGCGAAAACAATTCAAAACTAACTCGCAAAATTGGTACCTGGTTGATCTATAACTTTCTGCGATTACTATTTAGTGTTGATGCCGATGTCCAGTCTGGCTTAAAAGTTTTCAAAAAAGAGTTGGCCGCATCGATTGATCCCAAAACACTTGGACCATGGACTCTAGACTTGCAATTACTACAGAACGCCAAACGGCAAAAATATCTGATTGCGTCAGTCGATTTGGTGTTTTGTAAACGACTACACGGTAAATCTAAAATTCATTTATTTAGAGCTGGTAGCAGCATAGTTTTTGATGCCCTTAAAATCAAACTTCACCGAAGCTAGGTCTTATCCAATACTGTCTTGGTAGGCAACCAACGAAAGATACTCGAACGCGCATTATGGTTCTTGATTGCATCAATCAAAATACCAATCGTCAACACAATTAAGGCGATGGTCACTAAGTGCCAAAAGATCAGCTGATCAACGATAATTAGTTCAATAAATACTAAGTAAATCAGGATAGACCTAAGGTGGGGCCTTACAGGCAACAGGACCGGCAAGAATAGATAGACCAGAACAAGGTCTTGCGAAAAGGCGTGGGGATCTATCAACATAGCCAGAGCAATTGAAGCAACCAGCATTAGTCTTTTGGATAGTGAGCTAAAACCGGGTTGAACCTTTCTGATAGCTAGTACATAAAGAATTAACAACCCCAAAATAGTCAGTCCGGTTAGTATGTTAACGCCGGAAACATTGGTCTGACCAAGCAGCGCAGTGTACATGCCGTTGATGCCGATCGTCAGTTTAAGTGATCCCTGCCAAACTGACGACACAACTGCGCCGGCACCGTTAAAATGTCCGCCCGTGACACCCAATATATAGTGCAGGTAAGTACCATAGACTTTCAGACGGGTCACCGGCAGAGTAACGGCAACAAGAGCTACCGCTGCCCCGACAGCACCCCACAGAACACGCCACTGTTTGAAAATTATTAAGCCAACAGCTGCAAAAACGGCCAACTGTGGCTTGATTAATAACGTCACCAAAGCTAAGCCTCCGAGCACCAATTTTTGGTGCCGCACTAGCCAAAGCGCCAATAGACTGCCAGCCAAAATGATAATCGATAGCTGGCCCTCAATCAGGTTTTGATAAACCGGAAATGTACAGACTAAAAGGGCGGCGCACAAAATTCTGGAGAATTTATTTTCCAAACATTTGACGAGCCAGTAGGCCATGCCCGAGATAAGAATAAGATTTAAAATTAGCCAGACAACCCGAGCATCGTTGATTGATAGTAAGGCCAGTGGTGAAAGTAAAACGGCTATAAAGGGTGGGTTTAAAAATGGCATGTAGCCGTTAGCGCCAACACTATGGTGCACAATTGTGCGTTGAAACTGGGTCATGACGGTTGGATTGTAGATTTGTGAAATTTGACCGTGCAGTGTTAAATGAGCAGCTCCATAAAAAGCCAGAAAATCGTAGTGTGAGCCATGAAACGATCCGGACCCTCCGAAAAACTCTCTAATAAATATCACTACCAGGTATACCCCTACACCAACCAAAGTGGCTATCAAGATAGTTAAGAAGACTCGGCCGTTAAGCCATCGGCGGCATTTGGATAGCATCAACTAATCATAGGGCTAAATAAAACTCAGTCAAAGCTTTAGATAGGTAATTTTGTAGCGTCACCGATGCAATCGATAACTACTGAGTGCTATAGTTGAATTATGAATAAGTTGTGGCACGAGCAACACAAACTGCCCAAGAATGTGACAGATGAAGCACGGCTCAAGTGGCATCTTGAACACCAAAAGCAGTGTGGCTGCCGACCCATTCCGCAAAGCTTACAAAAATAGCAGTGTTGTATACTACTATTTATAGTGAGGAGAATCACCTTTAATGTCTAAGCAATTTTGGATAGCTTTGTTTATCATCGCCGCCGTCTTAGTCGGGATAGTTGTTGTAACCAACCATGATAAGGGCGCATCATCAAACTCCACTGAACAACCAACCCAACATGTTGAAGGTAACGACACTAAGCACGTGACATTAATTGAATACGGTGACTATGAATGCCCGATCTGTGCCGAATTCTATCCGACGGTCAAACAAGTGGTGGCCGAATATACCAATCAAATAAAGTTTCAGTTCCGCAATTTACCATTAACCCAAATTCACCCGAATGCTTTTGCGGCCGCTCGAGCAGCTGAAGCAGCCAGTGACATGAACCAGTTCTGGCAAATGCATGACCTGCTTTATGAAAACCAGAATGCCTGGGTATCATCCAGCAATCCTTTGAGCTTCTTTGATAGTTATGCTAACCAATTGGGCATGAATCTAACTAAGTTCAATCAGTACTACAACAGTGATCAAGTTAATAACGCTATCAATGCCGACATTAATGCTTTTGACCAGACTGGTGACGAGACGGCTACACCAACATTTATATTGGATGGCACAACCCTCAATAATGAAAACCTGATTGGCTCGAACGGATCACCTAGTGTGACAGCTTTTGCGAACATTCTTAATACTGAAATAGCCAAAAAGAACCCGTCTTAGGAAAGACCTAAACAGACCCCTGTTCACTCCTAGAATAACTGCACCAGCTAGTAGCGACTAGTACTGCAGAAATTGGCGCCAAACCGGACGGCTAACCATCACTCGTACAATGGTTGGTTGGGAATCGACAATTTTTATTTTGACGGACATCTCACCGTTACTCCTTAATAACGACAAACCGTCCTGGGCAACAAAGCTGTACCACAGAACAAGTGACTTATATTTTGTTAATTTTTTTGTCTCACCTAAAGCGGGCTTCTCGCCGACCTGCTTTATTGAATTACGGATGTAGTCTAACTAAATATGCTTACGCTTGTCAAGAAGATAATTTTAGATATCCGCTGGCAAACTTTCGCAACTCTTTGTGGCATACGAAAGACTGGAAATATAACGTATCCACGGACTAGTTCACTTTGGTAAAACCACATGCGATCCAAAAATAAGTATCAGCCCACAAAAAACTTCCCTTGTAGAAAAACTGCAACCAGGATTATTTGTATGAAAGCCAGGAGTGGGATTATCATCCAGAGGTATTTTTGGAGTTTTCCTGGAGAGACAGCGCACAAATATATGATGCAGGGCGATAGTGCAAGTGCGTAACGATTTATCGATGATAACCGGCCAGAACTAAGCGGCAAGACCAACAATATAAATGCATAAGCCGCAATCCACCATACCCTTTTATAAATAACATACGCAATAAACACGATCGCCAAGATCGGGACTAGCATATCGGTTAGCGCAACTAGGTAATTAAGATGTCCTCCAAAAAAGCTAACATCAAAGAAATGTTTATAGTATATATTCCAAATATTAATCAGGGGGTCGTCTAATCTTCTCCCCCAGGCCTGTTCGCTTTTATAGAAAACCAAAGGATCCTTAAACTTTACCCATAAATAGCCCATATAGCTCAACAACCCCCAGATACCTGCCAGTCCAAGTAACAAAATTTTATACCAATATTTGCTTATCGATTTTCTAAGGCCGTAACCAATCACAGATTCTTGATCAATAAATATAAGAATAACTGTGGGCATAGCGACAATGCCAGTTATATTGGTTGCCGACGCCAGCCCCGCAAAGAAAGCGGCAACAACGTAGTTTTTCTTGAAGCTTAGGTATATGGCCAACAGCAAACAAAACACCAGCAAAGCTTCAGCATAGAAGGCTGCCATAAAGAAAGCCGTGGGCAACGCAAAAATTAATGCAACTGTTAGTAACCCGCCGTCATTTTTTGCCATAGGCAATCTCGGGCTGGAGTTATACTTGTCTCTCAAGAGTAGCCATAATTTGTACGCCACATAGGCTATACCAATTGCCAAGCACAGATTGGCACCTTCACCAACAATGACAACAGGAAACCTAGTGATGTAATGCAATATATAAACAAGGCCCGGAAAGACTGGGAAAAACGCAACTGTTTGGTAGCTAAGCGGAGCACTGGCTAGATAATGGTAACCATTATTAATTATTGAGGAATACCAGCCGCCATCCCACTGCATCCATCTGGATAGACTAGAGCTAATCCAGCCGCTACAACTTACTGAACCGCCGCTAAATTTTATTAACCGCTCGAGGAATTGATTAACAATCTCCAGACATAGTCTCCATAGGGTGACAATTAATATAGCCGCCATGAGTCTTTGATGGGCCTCTAGCCAAACCAGATATTGTTTGAAAAAGCGAGGTAGTTTTTGTTTATTTAACATCAAAAGCATCATAGCATAAGACAGAAACTCCGAATTGTGCCAATTCAACTGCTGACTATCTTCTTGATAAGACCACAGTGCCCCATGCTATACTGCAGATAGAGTAATCAAGAAAAACAAATAAAACACTAAACTATGTTGACGCCTGATGGTATGTTTCTACAGCTGAGCTTTATTATTGTTGTTGGCGCGGCTGTTTCAATCGTTATGCGTTTGCTCCGCCAGCCGTTGATGCTTGGCTACATATTAACTGGCCTGCTAGTTGGACCAGCCGCCTTTAACCTGATCCATCTTAATACTTTTAACTCCTTCGCTAGTATTGGTATCGCCCTATTGCTGTTCATCATCGGTCTGGGCATGAACGTATCGGTCATCAAAAAATTAGGCGGTACAATCCTAACGGCCACCAGCGTTGAATTACTGAGTGTCGGTGTAATTGGCTTCTTAGTTAGCACTGCTCTGGGCTTTAACCACCTTGAATCATTAATCATCGGCCTCTGTTTGTTCTTTAGTAGCACGATTATCATCGTCAAAATTCTGACCGACAAAAAGGAGCAGAGCCGATTGCATGGACAGATCGCTATTGGTATTGTCCTGCTGGATGACGTGGTGGCAACTATAGCCTTGCTGTTCGTGGCAGCCGCTAAAGATCATAGTTTCGGTTTCGCCCAGCTAGGACCGCTTTTATTACAGGGCTCTCTATTAATGGCCCTTTTGGTGATTGCTGCCACCTTCATATTGCCAAGACTGGCCCGCTTTATGGCTTCCTCGCAAGAGATGCTGTTTCTATTCGCCGTTGGTTGGGGTTTTGGGATAGCTAGCTTGTTTGACATCGCTGGTTTCTCCATCGAAGTCGGTGCTCTTTTCGCTGGGGTCGCTTTAGCCAGCTTACCCTACGCCCAGGAAATTGAGGCCCGCCTGAAGCCGTTGCGGGATTTCTTCGTAGTCTTATTCTTCATCGTGCTCGGCCAAAGCCTTAGCTTGAGCGGAATGTCAAAAGTCATAATACCAGCCTTGGTTCTGTCGGCTGTCGTCATGATTGTTAAACCGGTGACGATTATTTCGACGCTTGGTTCGCTGGGTTATTCCAAGCGGGTAAGCTTCATGGCGGGTGTTAACCTGACCCAAATTAGTGAATTCTCGATTGTTTTGGCTGTCCTGGCAGTTAGTTTGGGTCTAGTTGATAAAGATATCAGCACCTTAATTACTCTAGTGGCTATTATCACAATCGCTGGTGCCTCATATCTGACGCATTACGATAATGGACTCTTTAAGATTTTCGATCGAATTCCTTTTCGATTATTTGACCGAGCGGCCAGCAAAAAAGAAAAGCGAGCTAAGCCCGGCTATGAGTTAATCTTGTTCGGTTATCAAAAAGGCGGCCATGAGTTTATTAAAACTTTCCAACAGCTTCATCACCGTTACGTGGTCGTCGATTACGACCCGGCGATTGTTGATTTGCTGCGCAACAAGCATATCCCCTGTCTGTACGGCGACGTAACCGATACCGAATTACTGGACGAAATTGGAGCCGCCACCGCCAAGTTAGTTATTAGTACTATCACCGATTTTGAGACCAACCAGCAGCTAGTGCGGCATATGAATCTCTATAATCCTGAGGCGGTGGTTGTTTGCAATGCCAATAGCTACGAAGAAGCTCTCCAGCTCTACGAACTGGGCAGCAGTTATGTGATTATCCCCCACCAGGCTTCCAGTGAACACTTAGGTTCATTAATCCAACGTAATGGTATCGATAAACGACATTTTGACCGTTACCGTAGTTTGCATCTTAAACAAATGGAAGTTGACCATCCTTTATCGACAGCCGAGGAAGCAGTTTAACTTTCTTGAGTCGCCGGCTTGAATAGTTTAAAGGCCGCCATATTGGCTAGGGCATAGAGACCAAACAAACTGGCTGTGTAAAAGGCGTCGCTCAGGGCAGTGTTGCGGAAGAATGGCAGGGCCATGTTATAGCACTGAACCAGGCCAGCCCAGGTATGGGCGTACATGCCCCCAGCCGCCCAAACGGCAAAATTAGTGACAATAAAGAAGAAGATAGAGGCTGAAACAGTTAAAGCCGCGCCGCGTCGGAAGGTTGGTTTTCTCAACCACAAGCTACTAGCTAGAGCGATTAAGGCGTAACACCCCCAAATAACTAGCATGATGTTATAGAAACCAATGACCGCATCGGAGATCATCATGGCGCTAAGCGGTACCCAAAGCGCTAGTTTTCGTGGCAGCATGGCTCCGCCAAAGATAGCTACGGCGGCGACTGGAGCAAAGTTTGCAGGGTGTGGCAAAAGACGCAACATGACCGCTCCCACAATCAAACCTATGGCGATAATTGTATTAAGATATTTTTGGCTCATGACTCTAATTTCCACTTGATGGTATCGCTGTTTCTAGTGATATAGTCACTGGCGCCAACACTTGATTCTTTGCCGTTGACATACATTATCCAATACTTTGGACCGTTACCGGCAGTGCCGTTGATGGAGGATACAAAATCACCAAATGAATAGTGCGTTACTTTAACTTCAGCGTATCGCTCCAGCAATTTTAGGGCGTTAACACCGCTCTGGCCTTTATAACTAATCTGAGTAATTTGATGCTGGCCATTAACGACTGTTTGGACATCGCCATTAGATAAGTGGGCCGCCAGTGCCCAGCTACCTAGACCGACAATCACCACCACAATAATGATTGTTACTAAGGTTTTTGTTTTGTTGAGAGCTACTCGGCCCATACTTCCTCCTTGCCCCAAGTGACCCCGGGCATAAGCAGACGAAGTATTTCCGTCACTTAAATCTTGCTCGAGACCGCCTTATAAGGCTTAATATAGCGCTGTATCGGACTTTCCTTAAGTTAAGGTTAACCGTTGCGGCACAGTTCCCGATTTACACGGGATTCCAGCTTCTTGTTGTTAAGTACGTAGTAGTATAACAGCCAGCGAGCACACTAGATATAGTATTTTTCAATACGTTTATACCACTGTTCATTGAGCCTACAGTAGCTGGAAACTCTCAACGATGGTCGTAAATATTGAGTAGTCGGGATCGGCACTGTTATCGGTATAGACCAGCAGCACACCATGGGTACCAGTGCTTGGGCCAGTCAGTGTAACCGTATTAATCCCTTCGGTTGAACCAGTCGCCACCACATCACGTTCATAGTTACCAACATCACAAATGAAGTCTACCCCATCCCATTTTGCTGCCAATGTACCAGTTATCGCCGATTGGGCAGTCGGGGTAGTGAAATCGGTGCAATTATCCGAAACCGAGCCGATAGTTTCTAGTTGGTCATTACTGGCCTGAACCGGCAGCAAGCGATTGACCGCCAGATTGATCGGCAAATTGTCAATGTAAATATCAATCCGCCGATCGGCGTCGTCTCCGGTACCCTGCCAGCTGTAGACCTTGTTCGGGCTACCAATATTGCTGGCTACTTTCCAGCCTGCTGGTAAATAAACACTAAACGTCGACTCTGTGACGTGCATGGTATCGGTGCCGACCGCTGAATAGTACTGGGTAATCACTTTAGACTGCGATAGCGAGGTATCCGTCTTCAGATCACGACGTAAGATGGCAATTCCGACAACTGTCAGCACAATGATCAACAGGAGGGTAGCTATATACCAACGATAATGGTGCTTAATCTGGTGCCCCAAACGATACATAAACACCTATCTAATTACATAAGCACATTATACCCTTGCTAGCGGTTACAACGGCTAGTGAGTACTTAAGTCTAGTGGCAGTGGCCGCTAAAAGATCATTTTTGTGAATGACTGACCCGTTGTTTGAGGGCATTCAGCCGAGGCTGAAAACTTTGGGCCGCTGCTTCCAGGCCCAAGACGTTAAGTGCCCCAATCAGCACATATAGGCTATCTAGCTGCCGTTCATCCGGCAAACCGCCGATCTGTTCAGCCTGGGCAAAGGCATGATTAACTTTTTCGACCAGCCATTTTTCATCGGCGGTCTCAATTTGGTTAGTAGTCACTGGTTTGGCTTCCGTCGGATGGGTCAGTTCTAAAGAACGCGCCGAGTATTCGCGTTTTTGGAGGTGTCCTCGTCTGATTAAACTATTAATGTGTAGGGCCACTGTGGCAATTGAAGTGTAGTTTAACCCGCTCATAATCTCGCGGTAACTCGGGCTGTAGCCGTGCTCGATAATAAAGCGCTCAATATAGGTCAGCAGTTGGCGCTGCTTCTTGGTTGGCCTAATCGGTTCAGTTGGTTCTGTTTGCTTTTCGTTCACACTTTTATGTTAATCCGGTTTGGTTGGTAGCGTCAACCAGCGGTAGTTTTCTTACTTGAAACCGCCAGTGGTAAGCTGCAAGCTATAGCCGCCAGCCCCCACCATAAATAACAAAGCGTGTCATCGGCCCAGGCGTGACTTAAGAGATTAACGAAGCTGAGGCCGATTAGAGCCGCCAGTAGGCCTAGGGCCAGGGTTTGGTCACGACGGTGCCAGAGCTTAAGACCAATCACGATATTGATCGCTAGGAAAAGAGCTAGGCCTAGCCAACCAGTCTCCTGCCCGATTTGAATAAAGTAATTCTCGGCAATACGGGCTGGAGCCCGTTTGTTATAGATGGAGGCTGGGCCGGCCGTGCCGGGGCCGTGGCCGAGAGGATCATGCAGTAGATCGTTTAAACCATTTTGCAAAGCTGAGCTGTGGCCCTGATCTGAATTGGTTTTGACCACTGAGTTAGTCTGGGTATGAAGAAAAACGTTCTGAAAAGTTACGTTATTTCTAAGTGTTAGGGTGATACCGCCAGCGATAACAATACAAGCCACGGCAACACCCATAGCTAAACGCCGACTGAGCTGGCTTTTTAGGCTCGCCCAAAGCAATGTGGCTAGACTCAAAACTAGCCCCAGCCAGGCGGCCCTTGAAAAACTCAAACTAAGTGCTAGTGTGCCCAGAATAGCTAACAGCAACAACCACAACTTCTTTTGCCGCTGCCAAAAAGCCAAAGCCAAACTTAAAACTACTACTAAATAGGCTCCTAGTGGATCAGCTCCTCGTAGTGTCGACATGATCCGGATGTAATGAATGTTGCTATTAATGTCTTCATAAGGAAAGATCGTGGCCGAACTATAGCCTAAGTGAGTCATAAAGTTGTACGGCAAAACAAAGTATTGCAATAACCCGAAAACGATGACAACGGCCGCTGGCCAGAAAACTAGTTTCGGCCAGAAGCCTCTTGGCTTTGGGACAGCCGCCGCAATTACCCAGACAACCAGAAAAAATATCAAGTAACGGGTGTCACTGAGCCAGCCGTAACCGAGCGCTTCGCTACTGACTCGGTGGGTCGCATAGGCCACGATACCCCAGATGATTTGGACGGCCACAAAGCCACCTATCAACCAGGTCAACTTAGACCCGAGGACTTGTGATCGAATTTTCTGGCTCTTAACTAGGATATAAATGGCCACTAAGATTAGTAGAACGAGCAGATACTCTTTCCAAAGTCGCAGAGCGGTATAGTGGCCAAATAGTTGCGACAGCCAAACCGTCAATGTGGCGTGAAACGGTATAACGACAATGATGGCCGCGACAACTGCCAGTGAGGCTCGGGCTAGCCAGGAATCAAGTTTACTGGTATACATGGGTGTACAATCAAGTATATCTCATGAAAAATAACGCCTCTCTTATTTATAGCGTCTTCCTGGTGGTCGGAGATTTTTTGGCGCTGGTGGCCGCCTTCATTGCCGGCTATGGTTTACGGGCCGCCAGCAACGTACCAGTCAACCATCCAATCTCGGCTCATACTTACATCAATACCTTTCTTTTAGTGGTCCCATTTTGGCTTTTAGTTTTTGCTTTGCTGGGGCTGTACAACAGTAGCATTTATGAGAAACGCTTTAGTGAGTTACCGCGCCTGTTTATTGGCTCGTTCATTGGCCTAACGTTCGTCATTTTCTTAAACTTCATTAGCGTTAAGCCGATCTTCCCCGCTAAATTAGTACCAATCTATGGCTTTGTCTTCGCCTTCGCTTTTCTGTTAATCTACCGTAACTTAGCTCGCTTGATTCGTAGCCAGTTATTTGGCTATGAAATTGGCCTTAACCGCGTTTTGGTAGTTGGCAACAATGCTGTTTCCCGGGAGTTGGTTAACATCCTGGCCGTCAGTCGGCATTCTGGCTATAAAATCGTCGCGGTAGTGGGTGGCAAACAAGCCGTCGGCAACCATAAGTTGCCGCTTTATACTCATTTCAGCCAGTTTCTGCATAGCCACCAAGAACCTAATCTGCACAGCATTTTACAGACCGAGCTATACGCTGATGAAACTCGTAACAACGAGATTCTAACCTACGCTCAAGAGAATCATGCCACCTACCGTTTTGTGCCGGCTAGTAGTGAGTTGTTCGTTGGCAACGTCAAGGTGGAGCTGTTCCAGGGCTCAACGCCGGTGGTGACGGTTTACCAAACGGCACTGCTTGGTTGGGGCCGCATTGCTAAACGCTTATTCGATCTATTAGTTGGTGCGGTGGCCTGCATTGTGGCCTTGCCGATCATGGCAGTAACGGCCCTGATTATGATTATTTTTGATCACGGCGATCCGTTTTATACTCAGGCTCGCTTATCACGCTACGGCGAGACGATTCGTGTCTATAAAATACGAACACAGCTACATGCCTACCACCGGATGACACCAGAAGCCGGCTTTGCCAAAATGGGTCGGCCTGAACTGGCTAAGATTTACCGGCAAAATGGTGACGTTCTAGAAAATGATCCGCGGGTTTCCAAACTCGGAAAATTCCTCCGTCAAACCAGCCTGGACGAACTACCACAACTATTAAACGTTTTGAAAGGCGACATGAGTTTGGTCGGGCCGCGACCGCTCGAGCCGTTTGAGCTAACCAGCTACGGTAAGAAGAACCTAATGTTAAGCGTCAAGACTGGCCTGACTGGTCTAGCGGTGGTCTCTGGTAGGCGAAATATTAGTTTTGAAGAACGGCGGCAGCTAGATCTTTATTACGTTCAGAACTGGAGTTTCTGGCTGGATATAGTTATCATTTTTAAAACCATCCGAGCCGTTGTTTCGCGCCAAGGGGCTGAGTAAAATTTAATGGCTGTAGCTGTAAGATTTATTATTAGTTGGCGCTGAGGTTTTATTATGCGAGAAGATGTCACCAATCAAGTTCCGCCTTCAACTGCAACCGCTAAGCTAAAAGTCGCGATTGTTCACGACTGGCTGGTTGGTGGTGGGGGTGAGTTAGTTGTCGAACGGTTACATAAGTTGTTCCCGGAGGCTCCGATTTATACATCATACTGCAGTCGGGCTTGGCGGAAGCGTTTGGACGGTAAAGTTAAAACCGGCATATTGCAGCTATGGCCATTTTCGGCACTGCGTAAATATTTGCCACCCCTACGGATTTGGTGGTTTTCGCGCTTGCGGCTCCGCGGCTACGATTTGGTTATCAGTAGCTCAGGCGCTGAAGCTAAGGGTATTCGGGTACCATCCACAACTGTCCATATCAACTACTGCCATGCTCCCACCCACTATTATTGGAGCCGCTACAACGAATATATGGCCCACCCTGGTTTTGGGGCCTTTAATTGGTTAGCCCGGTTCGGGCTAAGAGTTTTGGTTGGCCCGTTGCGGCGTTGGGATTATAAAGCCGCTCAGCGACCAGACTATCTGATAGCTAACTCAAACCACATTAAAGACGAAATCCAGAAATATTACGATCGGTCAGCAATTGTCATCCACCCGCCGGTCAGCATCGATCGTTTCAAAGCTTTGGAGGCCAACCCTAAAAGGCGGGGCTTCGTCATCGCCGGCCGCCAAACACCATACAAACGATTCGACCTAGCCGTAGTAGCCTGTTCTAAACTGGGATTACCCCTAACAGTTATCGGCGACGGCCCAGAACACCGGCATTTGCGTAAGCTGGCTGGTCCAACCGTCATTTTCTTCGGTAAAGTGTCTGACGAGGTTCTGGCTGAGGAGTTTTCTAACGCCGAGGCTTTTATCTTCCCTGGCCTGGATGATTTTGGTATCACGCCCGTTGAAGCGATGGCCGCCGGAACACCGGTTATTGCCTATAAAGCCGGTGGGGCTCTGGATTATGTCTCGCCTGGTAAAACTGGCCTATTTTTTGAAGAGTCGACCGCTCAGAGCTTAGCTTTAGCTCTCAAGCAATTTTCCACCCAGCGTTTTAGCAAATTAACCGTCTCACGAGCGGCTGAAAGTTTTTCAACCCAACATTTTGATCAAAAGATACGATTACTAGTTAAAAAAGTTACTCAGAAGCGCTGATTGCATTTACTCATAATGCTTATGCAATAATATACAATTTACTAATTGTAAATACTAGTTTACAATTAGCTTTCTTATGTATGGTGTTCGGAGACGTCTGCCAGGTTTGTCGATGGTGGCCTTGCTTGGTGTTTGCCTTTTTTTGATAACTCTTTCAAGCGGTTGCCCCGCTCTGGCTCTGGGTCAGTCATCAGGCACCGTAGTCGTCACTGGTGTAGTACCGCCAGCCCGTTATATTTTAGTCAACCGCCAAGCTATCATCACTGAGATACTGAGTAATACGCCGACCAATGTTGTTCCAATGGTTTATGTTAATAGCCTGAAGGGTTCACCATTGGTCTTAACTCCAGCGATTAACCAGCAGTACGAAGCTATTTTGGCAACCACCGATACTGCCCGTCCAGGGTTGCTATATGTTAGACAAGTTCCGAATCTCACATCTAAACTAGACAGCAGCTTACTTGGGCTAACTCGGTTTGAGAGTGTTTTGATTAGCTCATTAAGACTGGATATTTAGCGGCTATCAGCAATCTAAAATTCTATAATTATTATGCTTAAAACTTATCATGGAATGAAATGTTTCGGACAATTATTTGATTATAGACTAATAAAATGATACATTTGACGTCATGTGCGGTATTGTCGGCTACGTAGGAACTAAACCTGCCCCACGAATTATCATTGACGGGCTCAAGGCGCTTGAATATCGCGGCTATGATTCGGCCGGTATAGCTATCATGACCGCCGATCACCAAGCCACCTTACTAAAAGAAGTTGGTCGTGTTAAGGCACTAGAAGAACACATAAATAAGGCTGATATACCTGACAGTCTAAGTGCTATCGGCCACACTCGCTGGGCCACCCATGGTGTTCCAAGCGTTAAAAACGCCCATCCACACACCAACACCGCCAAAACCATCTTCGTGGCCCATAACGGCATCATTGAAAACTACCAAGAGATTAAAAAACAACTGGAAGACGAGGGCTATGTTTTTGTTACTGATACTGATACGGAAGTTATCCCTCAGCTCATCGATTATTATTACCAGGAGCTCAAAGCCTTTGAGCCGGCCTTCAAGGCAGCCATCAAGGATTTAAAAGGAGCTTATGCAGTGGTCGCCGTTACTACCTATGCACCCGACAAGCTGTTTGCCGCTAAGTTATCTAGTCCCCTGGTGCTGGGTATCGGCAGAAATGAAATATTTGTAGCTTCAGACACCAACGCTCTACTCAATCACACCAATAAGATCGTTTACCTCGAAGACAATGAGATCTTAGTGGCTGATAAAAAAACTTATCACATCGAAAATCTTCAGAAAGAATGCGCTGTTACACCTAAAGTTGAGTTACTTGACTACGATGTCGCCCAGGCCAGTTTGGATGGCTACTCGCACTTCATGCTCAAGGAAATCTATGAAGCACCGCAAACCATCCAGCTAGCCACTGCAGGCCGGGTTAATGCCAAGAACGACAGTCTAAAACTAGGTGGGCTAGAACTCGTCAGCGAACAACTGAATCGCATTGAACGACTCGTCATCGTGGCCTGTGGCACGGCTTACTATGCTGGATTGATCGGCGAGTATCTGATCGAAGAGCTGGCCGGTATTCCAGTCGAAGTTCACATTGCTAGTGAATTCAGATACCGCAACGAACCATTTTCACGCGGTACCGCCCTGCTGGCTATCTCGCAATCCGGTGAAACTGCCGACACTATCGCCGCCATCAAGAAGGTTGAAGATTATGGTGTACTGCGATTAGGAGTAGTTAATGTCGTTGGTTCAACCATTGCCCGGTTAACTGATGCCGGAGTGTATTGTCACGCCGGACCAGAACTAGCAGTAGCTTCAACTAAAGCTTTCATTGCCCAGGTAACAGTCCTACTCCAAATCGCCCTCCGTTTAAGCCGTGGAAAACACGAGTTATATAAGCCCCTGCTAGAAGAGCTGGAAGCTTTACCCAAAAAGGCCGAGATGATTTTGGCTCAAGCCCCAGCCATCGAAAAATTAGCCAAGCGCTATTGTGATTATCGAGACTGGCTATTTATCGGCCGCCGTTACGGTTATCCATGTGCTTTAGAGGGAGCACTTAAACTCAAGGAGGTGTCTTATATTCATGCCGAAGGTTATGCTGCGGGCGAAACCAAACACGGGCCAATTGCGATGATCGATAAGAACTTTCCGACTCTAGCAATTGCTACCGATTCAGACTTACTGGAAAAAGTTTATTCCAATATCGAAGAGATCAAAGCCCGACGCGGACCGATTTTGGCCATTGCGACTGAAGGCAATAAAACCATTGGCCGCTTAGTCGATGATGTCATCTATATTCCTAAGACACTCGAGCAAACCTCGCCGATATTGCAAGTCATACCACTGCAGTTATTGGCCTACTACATAGCTTTAGCTAAGGGTCTTGATGTTGATAAGCCCCGCAACCTGGCAAAGTCTGTGACTGTAGAATAAAAATTTGTATAATCTTTACGTTGATATAAATCAACGTTCTATCTTGTTCGTTTAGCAATCTCTCAGCTAATTAGCAGCCACTTCGTATAGTAAATTAGGTTACGCGTTTAGCTTATATAGGAAATATAACAATAGCAAACATTCAAACTACCCTGACCGAGCTTAAACAATTCGTGGTTAAAAGAGACTTCGTCTTGGCAGCAGCTGTAGCTGTGACAGTTGTTGCGGGTGGGGTTTTCATGGCTTGGTATAACAACAAAGTGGTTTTGCCAACCACTGACCCGATTGCCCGCTATACCCAGGAACCAGGTAATCCACTTAGTTTTATGTCCAACTGGGACGGCCCAAATTACTTGCAGATTACTCAGCATGGTTATACTAGTGTCAGTCAGACTAATTTCTTCCCGCTCTATCCGATTGCCACACGTGTCGTTCACTTTATTGTCAGTTCACCAGTTGACGCAGCCCTAATTGTAGCCTGGTTATGTTTTGTCGGAGCAATTTATTTTTACCTAAAAATTGTTAAGTACATCTTCAACATCACAAATAATTCAGAGGCCTTTCTGGGACTGCTACCTTTTATATTGTTCCCAACTGCCGTCTTTTTAATTGCGACTTACCCCGAAAGTCTGTTTGCTTTTTTGTCGTTGGGAGCCATCTATAGTGCTATGCGACGCAACTTCTTGACAGCGACTGGATTCTTATTATTTGCCACGGCCAGCCATATAACCGGACTTTTGGTATTAGCCTTTGTCGTCCTGATCTTATTAGAACAAAAAGTTAACATTTGGAAGGTTATGGCAACAGTCATAGTTGGCAGCCTGGGGTTAGTAAGTTACGGCCTTTATCTGTTGTCTCGTTTCCACAATTTTTTTGCTTTTATAAGTTCACAAGAAAGCCATGGCTGGCTACACGGTGATTATTTGCATTTGCTAGCTTCAGCTGGGTTATTTAACGTCATTTTTATCTTATTACTGATATTGGCAGCAGCGTATTGGTGGTCACGCCGTAAAAGTCTCTCGATCTATTCACTGCTTTTTTTGCTCATACCGCTTGTCGGACGACAGTTCGGTGGGTTTAATAGATATGTCTTGCTGGCTATCCCTATCCCACTAATGTTATACGGCTACCTACGTAACAAAAAAGTTGGCTATTTAATAGCCATCGTAGTACTGAGCGTAGTCTGGGCCTACTTTCTTTTCCAGTATGCCGCAGGCTATAACGGAGGGTAGCTAATGCCCACCTTTTATACAAACAACACAGGTTACTGTATATTCTCAACCTTTAGTAAGAGTTCTGGTATTCACGAATTAGATAGCTACCATAGGTTGATGTTTTAGCACATTGGGTCAAAGATTGGCAAACCCCACCGTCAGATTTAGCGTAGGCCAACCAAGCAGCTTCTTTTTCAGCCAAAAGCGATCCGAAAACATTTTGGGGCATCGTTCTGATTGGGTAACCAATATAGAACTTGATTGGAATAGTCACCTGATTAGCATATTGTTCGGTTTCGTATAACCTATAAGCCCGTTTGACATATCTACCGACTGCCATGTGGTCGCTGTGATCCGGGAATTGTGAGCTAACATAATTAGCCTGGGTGTTAATAATAGTCGGCTGATAGGTATACATCAAGGTTACCAGTGCGTTAACTAACTGAGCATCGGTATAGCTTGATTGCCCGTCAACGGTATTCAAAACTTTATTTTGGCCACTTTCCAACTTGGCTAGGCTCTCGTATTGTGTCGAAGGAAAACCTTGACCCTTGAGATTGCCGTCAGGTAAATGCATATAAATCAGTGACACATTAGAATTACCTTTGGGATTTGCTACTGTAATATATTCCTGACTAGTAAGAGCTACGATTCGGCTAATCCAGATATTCGTTGGCTGACCGTCCATTAAGTTATAGGCGGCTTCGTCCCCTTGCTCGCGGTCCAACCAATAATATTCTCCCTGCCCACCATCGCCAGCTGTCAGGTAAACAGTTCGAACACAATAGTTAGCCTGGATGTCTTGCAGGAGGGTTGGATTCATAAATAACAGATCGTCATCTTCGTGTGCTACAAAATCAAGAACTGTTGGCCCTTGGCAAGTGGTATGCGGTAACTGACTGATCGGAATCGGTAATACTGTACTGTTTGCCTGTTCAGTGGTTGTAGCTGAGCTATGATGCGCACCGCGATCATAAAAGAGTAGCTCCTCTTTAGGCTTTGCCAAAGTACCAGCAATTAAAATGCTGGCGTTCGGCCTGCCATACTGATTAATAACTTTCTGCAGCGAACAACTTGGAAAGTTTGTGAGACTACGGTCAAACGACAATAGATAGGCGAAGCTGTGCGTATTTAAATTAACATTCCAAATACTACTATTAAGAACCGATAGTGGTTGAGTGCAGCTCGACAACGGCAAGATATGTAGTTGGTTATGACCCTGTAGCTCCGTCGGCACAACTCTCCAATAGTCCCCAACTAGAACACTTACGGGGTGCTGATGAAGGGCTTTGACTATACGGCTGTCCCGGTTATTGATGTCAGCTAAGACGTTTGTTTGAGCTTGAAAAGTCCTACTAGCTGATATCAAGCCCGAAATTATGCTGATAACCAAGATGCCACCGATCAATAACCAGCGTTTGGCAGACCATCTATAGCGTCTACCTAGCACCGCTATGGCCATGAAGACCGCAAACAGGCAAATCGTTAAATACCGGGCGTCTACTTCATAGTCATGATTCGTAAAAATAAATAATGCTACCGCTGTTAAACCAGCCCAAGTTAGCCATAAGCTAAGATAAGCCCAATTATCCCAGATGACAAATTTGGTCCGCTTCTTTGCTTTAAAACTTGACCATAGTAGTACAGTAATCGCTGCCGCTCCAATCACGACAATTGCCAAATTAACGACAAAGGCTAGGCCGCCAAGACTAAATAATCGCTCGAATATTAGATGTGGAAAACTCCGAACTGTTGTAGCATCGAAGGCTGGATTAGCACCAAGATTAGTTAGTAAGCCAGAAATAGCATAGAAGGTCCCTAAGACGACACTCTTAAGATTACTTGCTAGCTGGTAAGGATTAGCGCCATTTTGATTCAGGATGTGTGTTAGGCGGCTGGCATTTATTATCCAGAGAACGGCCATAGCTCCGGCGGCTGCTCCTAGGCAGGCCACCAACCATCGGCTGCTATCAGCGACCAGCTTCCAGTGACGAGTTAGTGAATAAACTATTAACATTAACAGAGCACTGCCTAAGCTCAAATCAAGAAATAGCTTATCGCTGGCATCAAGAATACCAAGTGCTGTTAAGCCGCACCAAAACTGCCAACTTTTTAGCCTTAGGGAGAGAACCAAAAACCCTAAACTGCCGATAAAAATTAGGTATTCAATATTACGCGTTGTTAACATAGCCATATTGACCGGCAGGATGCCCCCAGCGTATGGTTGGGCTGGAATAACTAATAATACTGAGGCCAGCGCCAAACAGAGCGTCCCTAGAACCAAGGGACGTCGCTCTATTCGTTTCAAAATTAACACAAACAACAACACCGTGACTAAAACGGTCAGTACAGTCAGAATCGTATAGCTAGCTTTAGTTGCTCCAAAGACATGCACCAATAAAAAGAGTGGCCATTTGACTAAGAATGTGTGCTGCCCCGCCAAAGCTGTCGCCTGGAATGTCGCCAGGCTTTTCATAAGATCGGGGTAAATCAGCTGATCGGCATTGCCAAGCTGGATATTGGCACTGTTGATCGACCAGAAGAGGGTGGTTGCGAATAACACTACTGATGCGAAAACTAAATAGATCTTGGCAGCAGTTTTCGATTTTAGATTAAGTTTTAACCAATATCGCCAATAACGGCTAAGTGAAAATTTAACCTTAGCCAGTTCATCTTTTACTGATATATTCATAAGTCTTTATTGATCAACAGGCTGTTTTATCATTACCAGTATATACTGACTAATTTCAACTCAGAAATATTTTCGGTGCACAAAGAAAGTGCTGACTGGCAACCACCTAGTCTTGTTTCGTATCTCGATCGATCCCTATCGATTCGTCGTAATCAACAATATACAGTGGTCGGCGTTTGCTTTGGCCGTGAATACTGGACAGATACAGCGACATGACGCCTTGAGATATTAAAACCAGGCCGACTAAAAATAGCGTTAAAATTCCCAGCATAGCTGTTCCGGTAAATTTCCAGTGCAATGGATCGCCTAATAGCAGTTGTTCAATCAGCACTGTACAGCCAAGTAAAAAGGAAAGGAAAGTAATTACTACACCTAGATAGCCTGATAAATACAGTGGTGTGGGGCTAAGAGAAACAAGACTATTCACTGCTAGCCCGAATAATTTACGTTTACTGTAACTCGCTGAACCATATTTTCTGGGCTCAGCCTCATAATCAATATAGACACGCTTAAACCCCAGCCAGTCTATCAAACCGCGTGTTAGTCGATCAGTTTCCGGCAAATCCATAAAGGCTTTTTGAACTGTCTTATCAATCAGACGAAAATCGGTCGAACCAGGTTGCATTTTCTGCATACTTAACCTGTTAAATAGGCTATAGAACACCCTGGAACTAAGCAGCTTAAGCCGACTGTCGTGATCACCTGACCGACGTATACCGATAACGACTTTTGCTCCTTGTTTCCAGGCATCAATAAATTGAGGAATAGCCTGAACCGGATGTTGCCCATCACCATCTAGCATCAATATGGCTTCCCCTCGGGCGGCAGCAATGCCGGCCGATAGGACACTCTCCTTGCCGAAATTTCGCGATAGTCTCAATAACATCACGTACGGATTAGTTGTGTGCCAACTATGCACTAGTGCAGGAGTAGCATCAGTGCTGCCATCATCACAATAAATCAACTCATAGGCGCTTGATAATTTGGTATCAAGAATTTTCAGTAATGACTGGTGAAAATTTTTAAGCCCCAAGGCCTCGTTATAAACGGGTACAATGACAGAAATCAAATTTTTTGGTGCTCTACTCATATAAATCAACGCTTAATATAGCGTAACATCAGTAAAACGAAAGATACAGGGCCAGATAAAGCCTAAGGTTAAGGTGTTATCATTATTAGATGAGTCTCGACAGAATCGTTAATGATTGCTTAAAGTTCTTTGGGATTAGATGGAGAATTTCGGATAAATTCATACGTTATGT
>CAZLLA010000014.1:18047-26969 GCA_964560315.1 uncultured Candidatus Saccharibacteria bacterium | reverse complement strand
CTTACAGTACAGGACACCCAACCAAATGTTGCAAAGCTCCTGAGTTCTATACGCAGCTATAAACCAAGCTGGTTATGCTTGCGTTCAGTTTTTCAATCAGCAATAATGCCTGAAGTATAAGGGAGCCAGTTGATGACCGCGCCAGAGAATGATCCAGCCCAGGCCGAACTCCAAGCCTTGATCGACAGGGACCCGCGCTTGATGTTCCTCGGCGAGGTGGCCAGCTTGGCAAGAGCCTACAGCGACGGTCAGAGTCAAGTGGTTGAGCTGCGGTCCGAAGAACAAGCTAAGATACGGGAGATAACCGATCAGCTTGAGCCTAAGATAAGAGCGATCAATGAAGACTTGACTGGCCAAGACGAGGCCCTTCATGACCTTCACAGCGAGTTTCAAACCAAACTTCATAAATGGCGCCACGATGGATCAACCAGTGACCGTGATTATCTACACCTATCAGCCGCCTGGGCCGTTCCAACATCACTTGATTGGCCCGAGGCTTTACGACAGCGGTCTAGATTTGATCGCTTGCAGCCTGGCACAACTATCGTTTTATTTGGGCACACCGACCAATCAGGCGATTCGTCGGATCAAGTTAGCAGACTTGTTATCTATGGCAGCGGCAATTTAGCACAAGTACCTAAAGTAATAGATAGCCCGCTGGGGAAGCCTAGGTTGCTTTACGGTTTTGAAGACGGCCATCAAGTAATGGCTGACTGGCGTTCTGGTAGTCAGGTTGCTATCGACGATGATCCTGAAACCAGAGCTGTCGTTGATGCACTGATAGGAGAATGCCCGGAAATTCCCGGCATTTACAGTGCCAACTTTAAAGACCACGCCCATAATCTGGCTTACGGACGAGCTTTGGAAGAAAAGTACCCTGAGCTAAAAGCTCATACTGATCGCTTCCGTGAAGCTGCCCGTGACCAACTCGAGCGGCAGCCGTTAGTTAAGGTCGGACAAGCCAGCATTGATCGTCTGCTTGACGCTTTAGCAAGTCTGGCAAGACTAGACCGATCACTTTATGACCGTATATACGATGGTTTGGCCCAAACCATAGATGAAGATAATAGCCGATTGTGGGAACGGCTAGCTACTGTCATGGCTAGAGTTGACAATGTTAACTACGATTTAATGGACAGCCGAGGCAAACACATAGCTCGAGCTCGGGCAGCCCTTAACCTACACACCGCTCGCCCTGACAGAACACTAGCTGCTCCGTTCGCGCAATAGCTCTTGTTCAGTTGAGCTAGGGCTGTAGTGTCGCGTAGACTATAATCCGCTCGTTGAATTCACTGGTCCCGGCTATGACGTCGCCGGTGCAGGTAATCAGATTCAAACCGGGCTGACCAGCTACGACCGGTGTCATGGCTGAAGTCATATCGACATTGCCAGACGGATAGATCTGGCTGCTAACCACGCTGTAGGTAAAGACCGTGCCGTCGCCCCGTTCAACTTTTATCAGATCACCGGCTGCTAACGTTTTAATACCGTAGAAGACACCGTTGGCTGTCCAGCTGGAGACGTGGCCGTCGATTAGCATGGCGCCTGGTTGGCCCGGTTCAGCCGATTCGTTATACCAAGCCGTGTCATAGATATTACCGGGAGTCCCCAAAGCACCTTGAGTATTAACGCCAACTGATAAAATCCGAGCATCAACTCCAAGTTTAGGAATAATTAAATAGCGTGGCAGATTGGGGGCCACCACATAGCTGGCCAGACTGCTAGCCGTCGGCTTGACGGTACTGAGGGCTGGGTCGGCGGAACTACTGCTCGAAGTTGAAGACTTGGCAACTGTATTAGCCACTTTAGTCAGAGCTGTGGCTTGAGCTTGGACATTACGGGTAGCAATTAACCCGGTCAAACCAACGTAAAGACCCACCCCAAAAACTATGACGGCCATGGCAACCAACAAAGTTGACAGGTTAAGCTGAGGTGTTAATCGCCAGAAATTAAATTTGTGCTTAACTGTTTTTTTAGCTACAGTCGGTAACTGAGAACTTAAAACAGACAGCCCTCTAGTTGCCGCTAAAGCTCTCTGGCGGCTAGTCGCCAGGGCCGGAGACCGATTAACAACATTGTAGGTTGAACGCTTGAGCAGGACCGGTTTCCTGGCGTAAACCCTCGGCGTAATATCCATCGCCAGTGATCGCTTGAGATATCTGATCGGTTGATGTGCAACTGGTCTAGCTGACCGCAATCGGTCATGCAACCATTCATCATGCCCGGACCAAGTATGCGCCAATGTTTCGGACATTATGCTTACACAGTTACACCTTATTTATTATTTATTGTTCGTCAAGCGGTTATAGCGACGAGCCAAGACAAACAAGGTTAGGGCACTGAGGGTAGTTAGACTGGCCATTAACGGCCAGTTACTAGCGGTCAAACCGAAACCGGTGTTAGGAGCAGCTGGTACGCTGGCTACCGTTAGGACTACATCGTTACCGTCACCGCCCTTATAGCTGATTTTGAAAACGTAACCATTGACGGTTATAGTTGAACCCTCCGGTAGATTGGCAAAAGTGTCCGACACCGGTTGGTTACCTTCGTTATTGATGATCTCAAAGGTTTGACCGGCCTTAGGAGTAAAACCATTCACAAGCGAGACTTGTAGGGTACCTTGGTCTGGTGGAGTGTTACCATCTTCAAGCGTCACCGTACCGGTAACATCTAGTTGATTGTAGTCGGTACAAGCCGTGGTGCCACCGAGCGCAGCTTGGTAGATACCATCTTCGTTAAGATCACCGTTAACTGTCAGACAACCCGGGCTGTGACCGGGTGAAACTGTACCGCCGCTATTGACAGTTAGATCACCGACCGTGCCGACACCCTTCAAAAGACCGCCACTGTCAACTGTCGTGGCACCACGAACGCCATCGATGATATATTCCTGGTTAGAAGCAACCTCAACGGTTAATGTCGACTGACTATCGCCAGCCGCGACGGTTGTCACCTGAACGGCTGAAGTAACGGTACTGTTGCCAGTTCCGGACTGATTGTTCGATGAATTAATCACCAGTTTACCGGCCAAACCATTATCAATGCCGATGGTAAAATTACCGCTTAAAGGCCCACTGATTGTCACAGTACCGTTAGTGCTGATTGTGGTATCTGCAGTTAAAACCACATCACCAGTCAAATTAACACTGGCATAGGCACTGTAGACCGACAGAGTAGTTGATTCTTGACAACTACTATACGAAATAATGACATCAGTACCGGCGATCGTAAGATTGGGCGCGAAAGCAGCTCCATTAAAACCACACAGAACTATGGAACTACCATTCTGAGCCACCAGGTTACTACTTGACCCAATTCCACCTGGTATTATAGTGACATATCCATTACTTTCATCAGTAATTGTCCCGGTCCAATTACTACTGCTGCCACCCAGCCATAAAGTTGCCCCGCCTTGGGCGATCACGGAACCACTACCAGCAAGACTGCCAGCATTAATATCAAAATTGACAGAGTCACTACCTGAGCCGATTGTCAGGGTGTAGGTCCCAACATTGAGAACCGGTGTACTATTTTCGACTCCGAAATTTATATATCCGCTACCGGTAAATGCTTGACTGGCGGTTAGAGTTAGACCAGTGTCAATTGTCGGCCCGTCTGCTGTACCGACGGTTATACCGCCAGATAGACTTATCGCATTACCAGTTATAGTGAAGTTATAATTTGAGTTAGTACCTTGGAATGCAATACTGCCAAGCCCAAGGTTGGTGATATCGTTATTAACGGTCGTCGCAGCACTCAGGGCAGTGTTATCAAATATCAGATTGTCACTGGCGCCAGCTACCGGTGCGGCGCTGTTACAACCGCTCCAGTTAGCGGCCGTACTAAAGTTACTGTTACTGCCACCGCCAGTCTAGGTACAAGTGTAGGATGGCGCGACGGCCTGGGCCATTGATGGCACCATAAAAATTAGCAACGAGGACAGCCCCAATACTAAAGTCGGGACGGTATACCTACTCAGTCGGAGTTTCATTTTGTTTAATCCTTTTTATTTGTTGTTTACTCTGGTGAAAAGTATAACCATTATCCTGGGCTTTGCAAGTGATTTATCTCATAGAACCAAGCCTAGTTAATCTCTACGGTGTTAGACCCCTGATATTACTTATCCACAACTGTAGCTGAGTCACAACAATATGCGTAACTAGGTTAACTAACCGACTAAAACTCTACCCGTATAGGCCTTTTCTCAGGCGGACAGCGTATACTTAAACATAGTATGGAACGCCAGTTAAAACCGTTTCCTGTAGCTCAACCAACAGAGCCAGAACAGTCGGCAGCGCCAATTTTGGACGGCTCACTGCCACATTATCAGGCGCCGGCTAAATCAAAACCGTCACAAAAGCTCAAATCATGGCTGCCGGTTGTTATCGTTATGCTGATCGTCATTTTAGCTGGTGGCAGTTATCTGTTAATCAAACATCACAGTCCTCCTAAGACCCACAAAACAACCAGCCTGACTGTTAAGCCAGCCGTCACCTCAACCAACCAAAGCAGTACTAGTCAATACGTTTCCAATGGCCAGGATCTAAATCTAACTTTCAGCTATCCGGCCGATTGGACGGTTAACCCACCGACCAATCATAACCCGACCGATCAGACCATCACGGTTACCTCGCCACTAACCAGCCTGACCAGCGCCAGCGGCAGTTCGGTAACCGGTAAAATCGTGATTATGATTCGGCCAGGCACGGCCACCATTAGCGAGTTGGCTGCCGGTAACTCAACGGCCGCCCAAAACTCTGTCCAAATCGGTTTTACTAACCCGCTGCCGTCCCAACAACAGTATCCTTATTTATCCTTTATTTATTTGCCGGGCAGCAGTAACCCGAGCGGTCAATTTGACGAAGTCATGGTGACTGGACTAATGCAGTTTACTCAAAACGAAGCTGTCACGACAGCCGACCTCGAACTGTTAGATCCGATTATTAGTGCCAGTTTCTACAGCTGTACCACCCAGGCCTGTATTGGCAGCGGGGAAGTACCACTCAGTATCAGTATGAGTAGCTGGCAAAACGACAATCCGTTCATTCAAACCCTGAACGTAATACAGTCTCTACAGCTGCACTAATTATTATCCCGGTTGATGATTGGCAAATCAGAATAATCAGCGGCTGATTGATGTTGTCTAATAATTTCAGCCAATACTCAACTGAGTAACATACGATTAGCCGTGTTAGTTAATCGTTCTATGGCAACAGTGAACAGCCCTCAAAATATATCCCTAGTTAATCAACTGCGGCCGTTACCGCCCAGAATAAATCTCAAGCCCAAAAGGCGACATCATCTTATCGGCCGTCCGATGCTTTTTTTGCTGTTGGCAGTCTTCAGTCTAATTCTGGCCAGCCGTTTTATAATCAACGACCGAGTCAAAGCTCATCCACTAGAGGATAGCGCCAATATCGCTTTGGCAACACCGCCCATTAGCCTAACTGCCCTCAATAATTTAATCGGTGACATCATTCAAGATAATTCAGGCATTACGTTTGGTATTTCAATGATTAATCTCAGTGACAACAGTCAGCTCAATTACGGCGAAACTGAACCAATGGAAGCGGCCAGTGTCAGTAAGATACTGACGGCTACGGATTTCTTAAATCAAGTCGAGCTCGGCAACGAGTCGTTGGGTGAAACCCTGGAAGATGGTAACTCAGCTAGCTATGACTTACAACAAATGATTACCGTTAGTGACGACAACGCTTGGGCTTCGCTAAACGATGAACTGGGTTATGACCAACTTCAGGACTACGCCAATCAGCTGGAACTTGATAGCTACGATGCCTCGGCCAATAATTTAAGTGCCAGTGATACAGCAACTTTGCTGAGCCAACTCTACCATGGCAAATTGCTCGATCCGACCGATACCCAGTTAATGCTGTCTTATATGAAGGTTGCCAATTACCGCAGTTTTATCGTTCCGGCAGTACCTAGTCACGATACCGTTTATCACAAAGTCGGCGAGGTCTATGATAACGTCAATGACGCCGCCATTATCACCAACGGTAAACAATCAATTGTCTTAGTCATCTATACCAATGGCAACGGCACCTATAATTGGACGGAGCGAGCGACCTTGATGCAGCAAATTACTCGAGCTGCCCTGAGGTATTATCATTTAGACTAATACCATAATCGATACAGTTATGAAGGCTCCTAGTTTGCTAGGCGGTTTCTTGATGGGCTGTCAGCTAAATCCACTACAATACATAAGTGCTATTTATCATAAACTATGTTAATATATAGACATGCTGTTTGGAGTTATTGACTCCGGTCGTATGACCTGGCTGAGAAGTCTACCATTTAGACTTTTCTCATCTGTTGCGATCGGATTGGCAATTTTGTACCAGTTATGAAATCGGCTAGAATGTCGCCATCAAACAGCTCCAATAAGTTAATACTGAGAAGGCTGAAATATGAAATTTAAACTGACTAAGTTAGCCCGTAAGTCTAATAAAAGGCTACGGAGATATTTTAAGAAAACTGCTAAAACTAGCCTCAGCCTATCGTGGTTGTTAGTGTCAGTTGCTATCGGTCTTAGTGGGGCGATTATCTACAATCAGCCCCGTTTGACTAACCAATCCTCAAATCAAGCTGCGGAACATTTAATCAAACTGTTGAATAAAGGCACCGGAACTTCACCCAAACCGATCAATAAAATAGCTAAGAGTTCACCTCGAGTGGGCAGCCGAACCTCAGCTGTTATAACCATGCTTGGGCCGGCTCAAAACAATAACTTTTTTTCGTTATATCCGTCATGGTCCCAAAATTTCGCCACCAATACCTCGGGCAAACTTGACAGCAAAGATTGGGAAGTTTACCAAGGGCCGGCTCAAAACAGTAACAATGAAGCCGAGTATTACACCGATAGCTCGACTAATTTACACATAAAAAATGGTGCCTTAACCCTGGAGGCCACCAAGCAACCCGAACCCCAGAATTATGATTACGCCTCGGCCCGGCTGGATACTGACAACAAGATCTCATTCTTATATGGCCGGCTAGATATCACCGCCAAGCTGCCCGATGGGGTCGGCACCTGGCCAGCCGCCTGGCTTTTGCCGGCCAACAACACCTATGAAAACTTAAGCCCAGCCAGTGATAGCACCAGATACTTAAATGGCGGCGAAATCGATATGGTTGAAGAGGTTGGTTTTAACCCCAACGTTGAATACGGTATTGTCCATACCTTGGCCGATCTCAGCAATCCTAACGGCGTTGGCTCATACAGTGTCGTCTACGTGCCCAACAATAATGTTAGTTATAACAAGTACTCTCTGTTGTGGACGCCCAGCAGCATCACCTTTGAAGTTAACGACCAGCCATTTTACACCTATAATAAATCAACCGGAGCGGACTATACCACTTGGCCGTTTGATCAGCCATTTTATTTAATTCTCGACTTAGCCATCGGTGGTGTCTGGGGTGGGGAAGACGTCAACCAGTTTCCGCCTAGCGGTATCGATAACTCCATCTTCCCAGCAACCATGGATATTAGCTCAATTTACTACTACAACTATGTTGGTGCACCAGTCGCCAATAACGACTAGTTTTTAAAAGCTGAATTCTGGTGGGTCGTTACCCAAAACCGACTTTAAGCTCGAGAAGTTCCCCTCACGGACGGAGTCAAGATCGTTTTAAACCCGTTGGTCGTTCTGGTGCGACCCGGTCGGCCAGGTCGCTTCGGCTTACTGGCCAGCGCGCTAACTTGTTGATTATGCAGCCGTTGACCGCGCATGAACCTAACTTGGCTGTAGACCATCAAACCAGCTCCAAGCAACGTGTAAGGCATCAGCACATGCCAGCTCAAACCGGCCAACTTGTGAATCACTATAGTGCTACTAGACACTGGGCCGAGACTGGGTAGGGGATTGGTTTGCGGTATATGCATTGGTTATTTCCTTATAGCGGTCCTTTACCACGCCCGGTTGGGCCGCCGATAACTTAACCAGATCGAGTAGGTGTAAACGATTTCGCGAAAAATAGCGTAGAGTTCATTGGGAATCAGGGTAACGGTCATTAGGGCCTGCCATTTGTCGCGTTGATCGGCATATTTTAGCCAGCGATAGAACTGTAGCGCGGCGGCGGCCACCGGCAGTACTAGAAAAGGCGAGATCCAGCGGACATCACCATGCGTCGCCACCAGTACGCCGTAGGTACCGTACAGTAGCAACTGCATAAACAAATTTAGGGTCAGCAGCGAAATGGTAAAGACTTCGTAGCGTGAGTGCTGCTTGAGCCCACGCTGACGCAGTTCATCAACCGTGCCGCTATACCAACGTTGTCGCTGATCAAACAGGCCGCCTTTGCCACCCACTTTCAGTGGGACATCCGACCAGGAGATCATTTCCAGCGACGACTTAACTTCCCAGCCTAAGTCCTTCAGCTCCAAAGTTAAGCGGAAATCTTCAACCAAGCTGTTGGTGGCCCAGATGGTATCGTCACCGTGGAGCTTTTTAATTTTCCGTAAGGCTTTGGTGCGGAACATGACCGCCACACCAGGTAACACTCGAGCACTCTTGAAATTCTCGACTCGCCAAGCGTTGGCTAGGCCAAATTCAATATTCTGCAGTCGCCACAGATAACGCTGCCAGAGAGTCGCTTGCTTATTCAAAGGTAAAGCTCGGTAAGATGAGCAAATACCGGCGGTGGCGGGTTCCCGTTTAAACTGTTTGACGCCGGCTTCAATGATGCCCGGATCCAGAATACTGTCGGCGTCCATGCCAAAGATATACTTCGGCCGATCTTTGAGCGCTAAAAAGCCTTGATTCAGGGCGCCGGCTTTTTTGTGTGTATTTCGGACCGTCTTCATTAACCGCAGCCGGTCAGCGCCGTATTGCCTTTGGAATTTTTTAACAATTTTGGTCGTCTGGTCGGTACAATTGTCGGCAATAATCAAAACATACTTGA
>CAZLLA010000014.1:14604-18037 GCA_964560315.1 uncultured Candidatus Saccharibacteria bacterium | reverse complement strand
TGCAAGCTCTGGTTCATCAAAGACTCGATAGTGGCCTCAATAGTGTGCTCTTCATTGTGGGCCGGAACCAGCGCCACCACACTAGACTTCGGCCGGGGTCGGTCGATAGAGCTCTTGGTCTTGACTGCTCGCAACATATCAGTTCCTTAGAGTTACAACTATTAGTCCAAAAACATCCCGCTCCACAAACCCAAATGGGCGTAGAGCCTCACACCCCAAAAGGGCGCTTAATTTGACAAATTACACTATCTATGCGGGCTTGTAAATGTTATTTCATGGAATAAACGTTGTGATTTATATCACATTAGCTTGTATGAGCTGCGTCACAGATCACCGAATAAACATCTTGGCCAGTAGTGTGGAGTCTGGTGATTTTTTGAAATTTTATGAATATTGTGTTTGGACATGCGAACAACATTATTGACACTAGGTCATGGTTTAGTTACTATAGCCCAATAAGGCTTGAGGTTGGTGCTGTCAAAATGTCGAATTTGCTGACACAATTTGTCAAGAAGGCCGTTCTAGCGCTGATTTGCATAGTGCTGGTCAGTGCTATGGCGGGGCCGGCCATATTTGCTTCTTTAGTGTCCGCCGCTCCGGTTAACCTAATCGCTAATCCTTTAGTTGAAACCGCTGATCCGAGTAACTCTAATTCACCCAATGATTGGCAGGTCGGCAATTGGGGTACTAATACTTTCACGGCATCCTACCTAAATACCGGACCAGCTGGTGACACTAATAGTGTCGAGATCAACATGTCAGCTTACACCAGTGGCGATGCCAAGTGGTACTTTAACCCGGTTTCGGTGACAGCCGGGACGCAATATACCTACAGTGATTATTATGAAGCGAGCACGCCAACTGACGTTGTCGCGCAGTTTACAGACGGCTCAGGCAATGATACTTACCAAGACCTAGGTGAAGAGACCGCCAGTGCGAGTTGGACTCAAACCCTGGATAGCTTTGTCGTTCCGACCGGCACGGTCAGCCTGACCATCTTCCATTTAATTAATGCTGTCGGTAGCCTAATAACCGGCGACTTTTCGCTCGTCCCGAGTAGCACGCCTGTAGTCAGCATTACGGCGCCGATTAGTAGTAGCGCTGTCAGCGGCAATAGTGTTACATTAACGGCTTCGGCCAGCGACACCAACGGTATTGCCAGTGTGCAGTTCCAAGTTGACGGCAGTGATGTGGGTAGTCCGGTGACTAGTGCACCTTACCAGTACAATTGGGACAGCACGACCGTAGCTAATGGTACTCATGCCGTTACAGCTATCGCCACTAATGTTGATGGTGTCACGGCCACCTCCGCACCAGTCTCCTTTACGGTTGATAATGCCGTTGCGGCTGGTACCAACCTAATTGCTAATCCTTTAGTTGAAACCGCTAGTTCGAGCAATCCCAATACGCCTAACGATTGGCAAATCGGCAACTGGGGCACCAATACCTTTACTTCGTCCTATTTAAATTCTGGTCCAGCCGGCGATGCCAATAGCATCGAAATTAATATGACGGCCTATACCAGCGGCGATGCCAAGTGGTACTTTAACCCGGTTTCGGTGACAGCCGGGACGCAATATACCTACAGTGATTATTATGAAGCCAGCGTCGCCAGTGAAGTAGTCCTCGTTTACACGATGAGTGACGGCAGCATTGAATATGTCACCGTCGGCACGCCGGCCGCCAGTTCGACTTGGCAGAATTTCTCAGTTAATTTCGCCGCTCCCACCGGCGCGCTGGCAGTCACGGTTTATCACTTGATTCAATCTGTCGGCACTCTCCAAACCAGCGACTTTTCGCTGGCTACCAGCACTTCGCCGACCATCAGCGTCACCGCACCGGTGGCGAGTACTGCCACCAGCACCCCCTACAGCGGCAGCGTCACTTTGACGGCTTCGGCTAGTGACAACGCCGGTATTGCCAATGTGCAGTTCCAAGTTGACGGCAGCGATGTCGGTAGTCCTATCACCAGCGCACCTTATACCTATAGCTGGAATAGTACGGGCGTTACGAACGGCAGCCACAGCATCACGGCCGTTGCCACTAACATCGATAACGTCACCACCACCTCCGCGCCGGTTAGCATTGAGGTCAGTAACACCGACCCGGCCGGCGGTAATCTTATTCCTAATCCCCTGATGAATACGCCTAGCCCGACCAGTCCGACCACTGCACCTCAAGATTGGACAGTCGACACTTGGGGTACCAACACCTTTACTTCGTCCTATCTCTCGACTGGCTCAGCCGGCGACGCTCATAGTTTGAAGATCAACATGACGGCCTACACCAGCGGTGATGCCAAGTGGGTCTTCACGCCGCAAAATGTCGCCCAGGACACCCAGTATCAATTTACTGACTACTATGAGTCTAACGTTCAGACGCAGGTCGACGCCGTCTTCACCATGTCCGATGGTACGACCGAGTATGAGATCATCGGTTTGCCCTATGTGGCCAGCAGCTGGACCGAATTTACTTCCAAATTCTCAGTTCCGTTCGGAGCGCAAACGGTAACAATCTATCACTTAATTCAAAGCGTCGGCACGCTGACGATTGATAACGCAAGTTTAAATACCTACGTGCCGGTTGGTTTTACTAGCCCGCTACTGACCATCACATTTGACGACGGCTATAGCACGTCCTATACCAATGCCTTGCCGCTGCTTGAAGAGTACGGCCTGACTTCAACCCAGTTCGTCATTACGGATCTGATTGGTCAATCCGGTTATATGACCGCTGCCCAGCTTAAAAGCTACTACGGTGACGGCGATGAAATTGCCTCACACACTGTGACCCACGATGACTTAACCCAGGAAACGGCCAGTCAACTTAGTAAAGAGATGACTCAGTCACAGGCCACCCTGGAAGCCGATACCGGCGGATCAGTCACCGATTTTGCTTACCCTTACGGGCTATATAACGCCAACGTGGTCAACGCCGCTAAGGCTGTCTACAACTCAGCCCGGGGTGTCGAGAGCGGTCTTAACAGCAAAGATAATTTCAATCCGTATGACCTAAAAGTCGAAGATATTTACACAACCACTACCACGGCCCAGGTGGCTGATTGGGTGGCTCAAGCCCAGGCCACGAACACTTGGTTGATTTTGGTCTACCACGGTGTCGATACCGACACTACCAATCCTGTCGACGGCGATATTTATGATGTTCCGCCGGCACAGCTCAGTGCACAGTTAGCGGCCATTAAAGCTAGCGGCATAACGGTCGATACCATCAAACAGGCTCTGGCTGCAGTCGCCCCGCAAGTTGGCCTAACTTATAGCTATACCGCTACGTTCAACGCCAACGGCGGGACGGGCAGTATGACCGCCGAAACCGACAGTAGCCCCACGGCGCTTACGGCCAACGCGTTCAGTCGAGCCGGTTATACCTTCACTGGCTGGAACACGGCAGCCAACGGCAGCGGGACAGCCTACGC
>CAZLLA010000014.1:0-14504 GCA_964560315.1 uncultured Candidatus Saccharibacteria bacterium | reverse complement strand
CAATGATGCGGTTTACCCATTCACGGCTTCCGTCACGCTCTACGCCCAATGGAAAGCTAATCCATCATACACGGTGACGTTTAACGCTAACGGTGGCCAAGGTTCGATGACAGCTGAAACTAAAAGCACGGCAACGGCTTTAATCGCTAACAAGTTCACCCGTACTGGTTACACGTTTACCGGCTGGAACACGGCAGCCAACGGCAGCGGGACAGCCTACGCCAATGATGCGGTTTACCCATTCACGGCTTCCGTCACGCTCTACGCCCAATGGAAAAAAGCCTAGTTTAGCTCCCGCCAATATACGGATAATAGTTGATTGATTTAATGGCCATTTGCCACGGCCCGCTGCTGTTATCTATGCCGTAGGGAGGGTACTGCTGCGATTCTGTGCCTCCTTCAGTTCCGCCCATGGCAATGTTCAGTATTAAGTAAAACGGCTGGTTGTAGGGCCAAATGGTCGTCGGGTCATTGGCGGCTTTATCAACCGTATGGTAGGCCACGCCGTCGATCAAAAATGTCAGTGAAGTCGGCGTCCATTGCAACTCATAATCGTGGAAGGTGGTGGTGTCATTACTAACATTAAAATAGCCGACTCTCTCATTATTATTGCTGGGGTTATAAACATAAGATTGGGCCGAAGAAGTAACTTGGTCAGGGATTGAACCGGTCGCTTCCATGATGTCAATTTCACCGTCATGTAAGTAGTTATTGAGATCTTGTTCGGTGGTTGAATTCCAGATGGTATATGTATTGTTCGTCGAAAGCATCCACATGGCTGGCCAGGTACCAACGCCGGCTGGCAGCTCGGCCACAATATCCAGTTTACCGTAGGTAAAATTTAGCGAGGGTGTGGTCTTAATGCGAGCCGAGGTGTAATCAAAACCGTTATCAGATTGCTGCTCGGCTTCAATGATCAGTTGACCGTTTTCGACGCGCACATTGTCCGGATTACTGGTGTAGTATTCGTCTTCATTGTTGCCCCATCCAGGGTTGCTTGGACCGCCGTTGCCAATGTCATAACTCCAGATACTGCTGCTTAACGGACCGTTCGGCATAGTTGAAAAATCTTGTGACCAAGAAGGGACCGAAGCAAACAGTCCGACGCTTGACGAACTGACTGGCGCTTTTGGCAGGGAAGCGCTACTAGGTTTTGTCATCGGAGCCACGCCGCCCTTTAGGCTAGCCGGTGAGAACAAGACTAAACCAAGTAAGACCAGCAAAATTGAGCCGACAAACACATAAGGCTGCCACCTAATTCGTCTTATGCTCAACCTAAACTTCATCACAATATTATAAATGAGATTAAATGATTCCGAATTACGGGGGCAGCCCAAAAAGCTACCAACTAATCGACTTTATGACAGGTTGTTGGTAGCCAGATTCATTGCTAAGACATCGGCAGCGGTTGCAACATACCGAACGTATTGCCCTCAGTATCGGCGGCATAAATAGTGTCGCCAACTTCTGGTATTGACTGCCTTTCGCCAACAACCTTACCGCCAGCCGCTTTGACCTTTTCGATCATGTCGTCTAGGTTATCAACACTAATCCAGTTGATCACCGGTTGAGAGTTATAGCTCCTGGGCATAATGGCACCACCCAGACCACCTTTTTCGGCACCAGTATCGACTAACCAATAATCCACATCAGGCATGCCGGAATCCTTGGTCTTCCAACCAAAGATTTCATAAAACTTGCGAGCCCGTGCTACATCGTCGGCCGTAATCTCAAAATGTACGATCTGTCCCATTTCACCTCCTAAATGTTAATCAAAATAGTATATGTCATTCATCCCAGCGCATAGTAAAAAATATGACAGCCAAAGACGTCTACGGTATGCTCAGTGCCAACAATATAAGGCAAGAATATGTCCCACGCTCTACTAGTGGTTCGAATCCAGTTTGGGGATCAAAATAGTTAAGCTTGCAAAAAAGTGTTAAAAACCGGATATTGATACTGTAGGAGGAATTATGACAGGAGAACAATTATTGGGAGATCCAACGCCAGGTGATTTAGCACCGGGTGAGTCTACGCCGGAATTACAAAGAGCAACGCCAATAACTCCAGAAGAGGCCGAATCCGGTAAACAAATACCCGAAGCGGTCATCAATGTTTTTAACAGATTCATTTCTGAGAAAATATTAGATGGTAGAGCAGTAGTTGATCAGGATGATGTTGTAAGAGAGTTAGAAGCAGCTGGTTTGAGTGGTCAAGATATCTTTAGAAAAGGTTGGCTTAATATAGAAGGCCTGTATCAAAGAGCTGGTTGGAAAGTTGAATATAATAGGCCGGGTTACAACGAATCAGGTCGATCGTTTTTTACATTTTCAACAAAGTCAAAGTCACCTCGCCGTGATCCTTTCAGTGATTACTAAATATTGTTGATCGTACAATTTAAATTTGCTGAGTGCATCCACCAGGGGGACAAACCGCTAATGCTTGCATGTATTAACCGGTACTGCAACAATAAAGCTTAAATTATGTCCGATTTACATTTTGATGGTCATCAAGTGAGCATAGAAGTGCCCAGTAGCCAGGCTAACGAATGCTGTGCAGAGGGTAGAACAGCCTATGCGTCTTACGAGGATGCATATGTGTTAAGAGAGGCCCAGGGTGTATTTTGTGATGTATCTCGCAGACAACTCAGACGCCTTGAGAGACGCGCTGGTGTAGCAAGTGAGTGTGATTTTGCAACCACTGGTAAGTGTGCTCTTAAAGCAGCTGGTCTGTTTGAAGCATAGCCCGAATAATAGAACCCTCGTCCTCAAAGTTGCGGAGTACATCCACTAGGGGGAGCCATAAGCGTTTTGGCCTCTGCTAAATTTGTAAATAATAGGTTTTGTTATGTAATTATAATAACTGAGCTATGCATAATAATATTTGGTGTTTATAGCGATTTCTCCCAATCGCGAACAATTGTTAGGGATTCGTTTTCTAGCTCAGCAAAGTGAACTAGTTCGATCGGGTGTGTTAATCCAGTATTGATTACGGATGGCACATAATGCCCGCCGTAGTAATCATCAGACACTTTTTCTTTCGGACAAGCGAAAACGATCTTTGGTATCGAGCTCCACATGGCTGCTCCTAGGCACATCAAACACGGTTGCATAGAAGCATACATGATGCAGTCGGATAGGTCAGACGTTCGAAGATTTTTACAAGCCTCCCGTATTGAGGCCATCTCGCCATGGCTAGTTGGGTCGTTTAGTTTATTTCCTACACTTACACCTTCGCCAACGATCTTTCCGCTTCTTACAACTACAGCACCAGCTGGAAAACCACTTTGCATTGCAGATTCTTTGGCTTTAGCTATTGCTTTATTGAGAAATTGTTTATCCATACACGTACTATTTTAACTCCGAATATTGCTCTTTCAGCTGACTAATAATTTCCTTATAGTCGTGCCCATCAACATATCGCCACGATTGAAAATACGGGCTGGAAGAATCATTCTCGTACCATTTTTGATCACGTTCCAGGCGACTTTCTTCGTGCAACACATCAAGATAAATATACTTATGAACGGCATGCACTGGTATGTGCAGCAAAGTATTAGAATCATGATCTTCGCCGAACAATTTCTTCCACTTGGTTACCAATACATCATCAAAAGTTTTACCCCAAAAGCTATATTTATTGTTATCGGTTAACAAGACGTGTATCAATTCATGGGTTAAAATGTCAACAAATTCATCAGCTCCGTAATTGTAGCCTATGATTAGCGGTTGGCTGATTGGCTTAAACCATGGAGCCAAAGTAACCTCAATGTCAGACTGGCGGAATTTAAGATCTAGCGGTTGGCACATATCCGCAAGGATGGTGTCGTTATATTTGGTCCATTCTTGTCTGTATTTTTCGGCCCAATCTTCACAAGCCTCATATGACATCAGTTTCTCGCCTTTTTTGGCATAACGTTGATGCAGAACTTTAGAAGCTTCGTTATACAAAAGCCAGGAAAACATTATACGAATTTTAGGAATTTTTTGATCGTCCGTTGTCATCTCTATAGCTCATTACTATGATCAATAGCATCATTATAGTACCTAGAGCTTCGGTTTTTCTTCGACTGTAGTTTGATTATTATTTTTATGTCTGTATACCATATGTTTATCCTATACTCTGACAGTTCCCTAAAACCACGAATTAATTCTTGGTTTTAGGTAGCTGTAAGAAACAAGTTGTCCAAAAGCCCAACAATAGAGTCAAAGTTGTGGGATACGTCCACTAGAGGACGGTGAGTATTAGCTAATGTATTGAGTTTTTATTCTACCAAATACAGGTACATACTAAGGTGCACACCATGGCCAAACTAGCTTTTGTTATACCGCGCAAAGTTTTAATCGACAGCGATTTTATACCAGAAGACATTAGTGGTAAATCAATGTATACCAAGTTACGAGGGCTAAAAGACTTAGAAAAACTCAGCATGTTAGCCCAAAATTATGGGCTGAGTCGCGAACGAGGTGGCGCTAATGACGTTGAGCATGATGCTAGCGTCCAGCAGCTAATCGTTTACGGCTTTATCCAACTCCATGATGGCCGTTTTATGCTTTATCAACGTGGGGCAGATAATTACACCGAAAGTCGTTTAGCTGGCAAAGTCTCGCTCGGTATCGGCGGCCACATGGAGCCGACTGATTCATCACTAATGGATTCATTTTATAGAGAACTCGAAGAAGAAATTGCCATTGAGGTCGACGGTAAACCAGTGGGCTTTAGGAAGCCAGACGGGACCATAGATGTGGCATTGATGCAGCAATATATCACCGTTGAGCCAGTCGGCATTATCAAAGATGAGCGTGAAGAAGTCGGTATAGTTCATCTAGGCATTGCTTGCCGATTAACACCTATAAAAGACAACTTAAACGCAACAATACAACCAGAGGACGGTCAAAACGTTCGATCATTTTTTGTCACTCCAAAAGAATATATTGCACTTACTAAAAGTGGCGAGATTGTCACTGAAGGCTGGACTGATATTGTCTTCCGCGAAGAAATACTAAACCGCTCAAACTAAATCAAACCGTCTGATCTTGCTGACAATTAGTCATATGCTAAATAGCTCAGTCCACATGCCCATGATTTTGTAGCCAAGTTTGAGTGTGACAGTGGGCAGATTAGATCATTCGTTGAAATAGCGAGATAGTCCAAAATATGCCACCCAAACCACTGGTATAATTAACCGCATGAATCAATCCAAATTTATCAAATCAGCAATCGTTATTTTATTACTCTTAATCGTAGCTGGTGGTTGTTACTACTGGGGCTGGAGAAGCGCCTTAAACGGTCTGACTATCAAAATGGCTACCCCGACCCAGATTGCTCAAGCGATGAAAAATGATAATTTCTATAGTACCTATAACGAAAATACTTTACGGGTTCCAGGCGTCGTTACGTCGGTCAGTCAAAGGGGCAGAGACGCGGTTATTGGTTTAGGCACCGATTCGTCGTTCAAAACGCTCTGCAATTTGGGGCACGTCACTACAAACCTACACAATGGTGAAACAGTAACTGTACTGGCCGAGGCAGCCACGGCCGAACGCCAGACTCAGGCTGTCATGCTGATCAACTGCATTGAACTCTAGCTGGAACTTAGCGGTTCTATCGACTTTCTAATAGCTTGACTAACTTACCAATACTTTGGTTCCAACCGGCGAACATGCCGGCTAGCGGCCCTTCGGCCTCTGGCGTAGCTTTGGTCACGACTACCTGAAGCGTCAGTTTGGTCTGATCACCTTGATCTTCAAAAACGACCGTGTTTAGACACTCCAGGATGGGTTTGCCATCCATCACGGCACTTGATAGATAAACTAACTTAGAGGGTGATGTAACCTCTTTAAAGACACCGCTCATGGGCCACTTGCTGCCTTGCATTTCACCCAGTTCTGGGCCAGCCAGCATCACAATATCAATCGCCCCGCCGGGACGGACATCCAGCTCACAGACCGGGTTGGTCACGCCGTCCGGACCCCACCACTGGGCGACTAGTGTCGGATCGGTCCAAGCCTTAAAAACCTGTTCTCGCGGCGCTTTGATAAGGCGCTCAATGGTTAGTTGTCGTGGTTTGTCGTCTGACATACTTATTTTCTCCTTAATTTTTAATGGCCAGCTCGAGGGCCTTTAATAACTCTTGGGAGCCTTGTTCGCGGTTGGACGGTTGATCATAGCCATCCAAAAAGACGCCAGCCTCGTGGAGGACCAGTTTAGTAGTTTGATCCTCTTGGCTAAATTCAAGCGTCGTTAGGGAAACCGAGATCCGTTTGTCGTCAAGATACATGTCGTAGCTATAAACAATCCGTTCATTAGGAACAATGTCATAGTAATAAGCCTTAAAAGTATGGACCTGACCATCCGAGAACTGACCGCTGTTAAATTCACTGCCGCCAACCCTAAAATCCATGGTGTGATCAACCTTGACGTCACCCGGTGCGCGAAACCAGCGTTCTTTAGACGGTTTATCGGCAAACATCTGATAAACCCGGCTAACTGGCGCCTTAAAAGTTTTCTCAACCGTAAAATCGGCATAAATGGTGCTGCGTTTTGGCATCTGTTACCCCCTCTTATTTAATAGCGTTTCCAAAGCATCAAAGCGTTGATGCCACAGTTTTTCATAGTCCGCTAAGTAGCCCTCGACACTGATTAAGGTAGCCGGCTCAGCGGTGACGAGCTGTTCACGGCCGTGTCGGCGTTTACTGATCAATTTGGCATTTTCAAGGATTTTCAGGTGTTTGGCGACAGCGGCAAAGCTCATTTTGTAGTGCTCGGCAATCTCGCCGATGGTTTGCTCGCTACCGGTAACCCGTTTAACGATGTCCCGCCGGGTCGGATCGGACAGGGAACTGAAGATTAGATCAAGTTGTGCACTATATTCAACCATTTGGTTTAATAATAATCCAGGGGCATCAATAATGTCAAATCACAGGCACGTCACTCTGTTATAAAGCTCAAACTTGCGCTGGCTAAACTAATGTATAATTAGCCTTAAGCAATATCCAACACAAACATGTCTAGATACCATCGTCATTTGCGGATTAAGAAGGAACGGGCTCTGATAGTCCAAAAACTGAAGAAGCCCCGATTAGTCGATCGATTAACCTTTATTGCGGCCGTACTCGAGCCAGTCGTCACGGTACCCCAAGTAACTGTTATTTTTGCAGATCGGACAGCTGCCGGCATATCGCTCCCCACCTGGTTTGGTTATGATCTGTTGACTCTGGTATGGCTCTGGTATGGCTGGGTTCACAAAGATCGGTTAATTATCTTATACCAGGGTTTATTTTTTATCGTCCAAACTGGGGTTATCGTCGGTGGCATGCTCTATGGAGCAAAGTGGTAACCACACACCACTCAACCGTTAGAGAAGCCTCGTTTAACTAGTAGCCACTAAACGTCAAGCGTCCTGGACCTGCTCAGCCAGTAATCTAGGATATGGTTCGACGAGGCCCAGAAGATCGTCGTCACTATAGCGCCTGGGGTGATCGATGTGCACCCATTCGCCGTTGTGCCACGACCGAGATTCGTCCCAGGCACAAACAGATCTTCGCCACTCCAGATGATCAGCCATCTCTTGAGTGTCAGGATTAACACGAGAAAAGTGTAGAACTTGGCAGTTCGGCAATTTATAGTTCTTGTCCCGCTCTTGATCTTCCCACTCCTTGGGTAATAGCCGTTCTAAAACGAACCTAGCCACTTCCATTGTTTCACCATGGGTTACCGCAATTACTGATTGGCCAGCCTGTTCTCGATGAAGCGTCCCTAATATATCCTCAAAGCGTAGTCGAACACCGGTGGCCAACGACTCGCCGCCCGGGGGACACCAATACCATTTGCTTTGTCCTTTCAGCCGCGTGGATAGTTCGTATCTTCGCTGTTGTTCCGCCTCACTCAAGAGACCATACTCCCCCCAGTCTCGTTCGCGCCATCTGTCATCAATATTCCAGGTACCGCCTATAGCTAATCTTCCGGCAGTTTCAATCGTACGCGTTAAGGATGACACGTAGTATCTATCAAACCCGCCTGGGAACTCATTTCTGAGCCATCGTCCCGTTACTTCCGCTTGCTTGACCCCTTCAGCCGACAACCGCATGTGGCTATCGTGTCTATCAAAGAATCCATCAGGCGCCTGAGCGTCAGGATTAGTCTTGCGCTCTTTTTGTATAACGTTAGCTTCGGAGTTACCGTGTCTAACCAGCACCAAATCTCTGGGCATTGCCATAACAATATTATGACATTGTAAATCGATCTATGTCAATGAATAAACAGAGGTGACAAAACTCAAGTGTAGCAAAATTAGTATTCAAATGAACAAATAAATGCTACAATAGCCCAACCTTAAGCTGTTGGTAGGTGGTGGATGCTCCGGCTTGGTTAATCGCTAGATTATCGGCCGGTAACTTAAAAGATTATATTTTATAAATAGGTGGAGCTTAAGAAGGGGAGAGAATGGTACGTCGTAAAATGGTTTTGAGCAATCTACTGGGCCGGAAATATCGCTGGATCATCTTAACTATAGGTCTGATCTTAGGTCTGACCAGTTTACCGGCTTTAGCCGCCAGCAACACCGTCACACCCGATAATGGTATTTTAAATGTCTGTCAGGGCACGGTTTGTAGCAACACCGGTTATCAATCGTTTACGCCGTCCAGCTCGATTACTAATTTTGCCGGTAGTGTCCAAGAATCAGATGCCAGCGGCACAGTCACGATCGCTAAAGTTTTGATCTCTGTCCAGAACGCCGATACCCTGCAATATCTGCAGGCTAACGGAACTTGGTCACTGACTCATCCGACTTTCAACGCCACTCTGACGACTTCATCGATCACCAGCGGCATCCTAACTCAAAATTGGACCTGGAATCTGCCGGTTACATTATCTTCTAGTGAGTACGTCGTAACTGCCCAAGCGGTTGATTCAAGTGGTAACAAAGAAGCTAGCTCACCAACGCTGCCATTTGCGGTTGGAACCTCAACCGGCACCGGCTATCTGACGTTGTCGTTTGGCCGGTCGGTTTATGAGCAATTTAATAAAGTCGGCTGCATTACGCCAACCCCGGGCGCCATGACCTTGGATCAGGTTTTGAGCCAGCTTTACAACTTAACACCATCACTGACCGCCGTCGGTAATGTGGTGATTGATCGAACCAGCACTACCTCGACCAACACCTGTGTCGGCAATAACTCCTACCCAACCTGGGCTCAATTAGCTGAGTGGCAAAATGAGTACGGTTTTAGCGTTACCTCCGACGGTGACACTTACGCCGCCTTAGCTGGCCCGGACGCCATTAGTTTCCCATATACGTCACCCGTCAACGGTATGGTCATCCCTAGCTTAAGCGCTGAGATCTGCGGTAGCTTGAGTACCTTTTCGCAGTACGGCTTTGACGCTTCTGGCATGTTCGATTACCCGGACAATAAGCTGAGCGACAGCATAGATCTGGCGACTACTACCAGTTGTTTTGATTTTGGTCGAGTCTACGACATCGGCCGCAATATAGAGGCCATGGCTGGCACAGGTGTCGCCCATAACGGCGGCGGTGATACCGGATCACAATACTGGTACGCTAAAACTGTTAGCATCAATGGCGGCGACTGTAATGATCCCAACCCAGCGGATACTTGTCACGATATTAAAACCGCCACCCACCAATACGAAAACGTCCCAGAGCTAGAAGCACTTGTTAAGGTTGATCCCGGCGAGTGGGTCAATCTCCAGGCCTATCGACTAGTCACCGGTTCAAATATTAATAGTACGAGTAATTCTTGGGACTGCACCAGCCCGAACTGGTACGACCACTGGACCGGTCAGAGCGAGCTGTTTTGTGACAATGATTACCTGAATATCATGAGCTCCATACCATCGACTACCGTAGTAACCAATCCAGCAACGGTAGCGGCCGCCTGGGGTCGATCAGTCCTGTAATCTAAAAGCCAAGCGACAAGTTTGGCAATTCCTCCGGGAGTGGAATCTAGCAGAATAAACATATACACTATGTCTGATGTCACGACAGAACCATTTGTTGCATCTCCGTCTCAGTAAGAAACGTAAACTTTCTTTGCTTGATAAGTCAGCTATTGCGGCCGCCTTTCTGTACCCCATGAGCGGGATACCCCAAGTAATTGAGGTATTCAAGGGAAATGTGAGCGGGGTATCTTTATTGGCTTGGTTTAGCTTTATGGTTTTTTCGTTTCTGTTCCTGCTCTACGGGTTGGCTTATAAAATTAAGCCGATGATTATAACAAACGTGTTGTGGTTTATCGTTGAAAGTTTAGTAGTTGTCGGTATTTTGATTCATTCAACTACAAACTAGGAGTGTTTTTTCCGCTGTAACCGCAAGATAATAATTTGATAATACTATCAATTTATGGAAAGCTTGATAGGTCCAAGCTGGAACCAAATTAAATACGAGCTTATATTCATGTGGAGAATAGTTAACGCAGTTAGAAAATTAAGGCCAGCTATTTAGTAAGTTTATTTATTACCTGCTGAACGGTTACAATCATACTAGATTTAGCTGGTTCACCCTCTTCTAATTTGCTCAGTAATTCTTGTGGGGTTAACCAGTAATACTCTTGAAAATCTGCTCTATTATATTCAGGGGCTTCATCATACTCGTAAAGGTATAGACTTCTAAACCACGGTGAGCCCTCCGTAGGATAAAACTTCTTAATGTAAGCGAGAGAGTTTGGATTTATGTCCATATTCAATTCTTCTTTTGCTTCTCTGACTAAAGATGTTAGATAATCTTCACCTGACGCAACATGTCCACCACAACTATAATCTAGTCCATTGGGGGCAATCTTTCTTTGAGCCGTTCTTCTGGGTATCCAAAGCTGACCTTTATTGTTGCGTATGAATAACTCTGCTGAACGTAAATAGCCGGTCGGTTTTTTGTCTTTCTGATAATAAAGTATCCGGTTAACCGTATTTATGACCTTGTCATTTTCATCTACAAGGTCAAGTAGCTCATCTTCGTCTTCCATGTAAAGCTATTGTAAGCCTAAATCTCAATTTACATAAGCGTAAGCGTAATGGTGACCCCGAGGGGATTTGAACCCCTGGTTGCTGGGATGAAAACCCAGTGTCCTAGACCGCTAGACGACGGGGCCGTAAATAATCTTGAAAACTCAATAGAATCCTACCATAACAGGGGCAAAAAAGAAAATCCCTAGGCTGTTATGCCTAGGGATTCTCCCGTTAGTGCGGTCAGTCAGTAACTTCTGTTTAGTTTATTCTACTGATAGATCGACGCATGAATAGGTTGTGGCCTAACACGCCAAGCACAGTAGCTAAACCAACGATACCAATGACATCACCAGGACCAGTGTTAACAAGGGTCGTGGGTGTAGTCGGAGGAGTCGGGGTAGTAAAGCTGACTTGTTTCGCACAACCACCGCTAGTAGCCGTAAAGTCTTGACCGTTGGCGGTAAAGCTGGCTGTAGCAGTTATTGTGTAGGGACCGGTGCCGCTGTAGTTATGGGTTTGACCCACAACATCAGTGGTTGTCGGAGTTATCGTACCGTCACCCCAGTTAATAGCCGTACCGGTGTAGGTAGCGCCATTAGTGGTGCTCTGTTGTAGGGCATTGATGGTGGCCGACTGATTACCGACAGTAACATCTACATAGTCACAAGCGTAGGTTGGGGTAGGCGTAGTACAAGTATTGTTGACAGTCGTAGTAGCGATAGCCGAGTAGGTACCCATACCTTGGGGAGTAACGTAAGCCACGTTGGAGAATTGGTTTTCTCCACAAGCCAATTGGCTACTTGAGGGCAAGGTAGCTTCTAGTGTGACAAAGGCATTGGCCCCGGCCGTAAAGTTACCGATATTAAGTCCAACTGTAGTAATGGTACCTTGAGCGTCATTGCTCAGTACACCATTAGGGGTAGTTGAATCAGCAATATAGGTACTATTAGGAACTAGAGTCATACCTGCAGGTAAGCTATCAGTAATGACGACTTGGTTTTCGGTCGTATTGCCACTGTTGGTATAGCTAATCAGGTACTTCAGGGTGTCGCCCGGGTTAGCAGTGTTTGAAGTCGCCCAGTCATTGGTTTGATTGGAGTTTTCAACCTGCTTGGTAACATTTACACCAGGGACAACTACACGAGCTTCAATGGCGACCGCAGCCGATTGGCAAGGGTTACCATTGTTTATGACATAGCCACCGCCATTGATGATGCCGTCAGGTATGGCCATAACTGGGCTAACTGTACCGTCCGGTTCAGTAATGCGAGCTTGCGCAGAACCAGGGACATACTGCAAGTAACCAGCTTGGGCTAAATTAACAACTGCTGAACCATTAACTGTATTAGTATTACTACCACTAACAGTGCTGGTTACGGTCTGACTAGTGCTAGATGTAGTCGGTAGGGTAATTTGCATTACCACATTATTGGCTACCAGGTTTGACCCCGGAGCTTCATCATTGGTATAGGTAACTTGGACTTTGACTTCTTGGTTATACGACGCATTAACTGAGCTACTATAGCTCGTATCGCCGTTAGTAACGTTAGCGACACCGGTTGTCGCCGAGATTGAGACCGTCTGAGCAGCCGAAACTGCAACAGGCAAGGCCACGCTCAGGGCAACCAAAACGCCGGCAAATAGCCGCTTCGGTAGAGTATTAAGCATTCGAGAAAATATTCCCATTGAACACCTCCTTGTGCATCGCTCAAGATGCATAAAAAACTTATTAAAATAATAATCGTTATCTGGGGACAAAACTTCACCTCACAACTTCCCAGACGAAGTTAACATTATATTAGCATTACTATTGTAAATTGTCAAGCTTATGGTTTCGAATTGTAAAGGTTCTGATCGCTGCCCGACAGAGTATCGGGGCAAGTCAAATCATTACAGTACACGGGATTGGTTGTACGTAAGGGGGCGGTCGGGTTTCTGTTTGGATGATCCCTTGCGGAACCAGCTTGAAACAGAACCCGACCGGAGCCCCCTACGTGACACGATGACTACGTCACCACTTACCCAAACGGGTTAGTGATGGGCGGTCCAGAGCCACCTCCACTGTTGCCTCCGTTAGGAGTCGGAGATGGGTTCGGAGTTGGCGAACTGGTTGGGGTCGACAATGGACTTGGAGACGGGGTAGGGGTAGGCGTCGGCGCACTAGTCGGATTCTGATCCCCGGGCGGGATACCAACCCTATTCGGCGTCGTGCACACTGGGCACGGAGTCGGGGTCGGGCTGGAGCACGGACACGGAGTCGGGGTGGGCGTCGGGGTGGGCGTCGGGGTGGGCGTCGGCGTAGCCGAGCACGTGCATCGCGGCGTCGGGGTGGGCGTGTGGCCTGGAGGGGTCACAACATTGCCGCAGATTGACATCACGTAGATCGTGTTGTCGGACGGCAAGTTTACCTGCACCGACTGACGCGGGCCAGTTACACCAGGGTTGGTGTTCGACTGAACCGAACCGTTTTGCGTGTCTGTGCCGCTGTTATAGCCATCGCTCGGAGCGAGGGCCACCAAGACTTGCGACTGAGCGATTGTCTGCTTGATGGCAGCCAGTTCACTCACCGCATACGGAGTGGCACAGCCATTCTCCACGAGAGGAGAATTCAGACTTACCACCGTTTGACGCACGTACCGATCCATACCTATCAGTAGATAAGTATAGGATTGATTGGCCTTGACCCAGCTGTTGAGTGCAGCGCGAGCCTGTTCGGAGTTCTTTGCCACCGCGATGGAGGCAACTCCTTGTGGATCCCAGTTTCCATGATCCCCAGCAGGCAAGCCTGCTTGGATTGGGAACGATGATGCCACACACACCGTCAATGTTGGCGATGTTGTGGACTGGTTGGCGTTGGACGCAGAAGCTGCTGGTGCAGATACTGCTGGCTGCCGAACCACTGGCGTCAGAGGAGTTGTGTGGGTTCCGATGAATCCAGCAATTCCCAAGCAGACGGTAGCAATAGCGGCATACAGAGCAGCGGCTCGTGGACGATCAGGCTTTCTGAACCTGTAGTGCATTGTTCTCTCCCTATGTTTGGTTTCTTTTTTAAGTTCCAAGTGGAACAACACACTATCAACAAATTATTTGCTCAACAGTGTGTTGCTCCTCTTGAAAGGGGGAGAACAAATCATTTCCAAGAATATTACGTAGTCACATGACTGCGCTCAAGACTGGCGGAGACGGCACCAAAAAGGTTTCTGTCTCAACACCTATCGAGTGCAGACTAGGCCCGGCTAAGAGGTTAGTCTGGTCTGGTCTGCACTCTTTTGCTAAAGCGCAAATAGCAGCTAGCCGACCATCAAAAGATGGCAAGCTGATGCTGCATGGACTGTAATGATATGACTTGTTAAAGGACCCTCGTTTAAATGGGCTAGCGACAAGGGCCGGTAAAATAAAAGAGCAGCCTTTAGGGAAGTATTTCCATTAGCTGCTACTATTCCACCGACTGTCAATGTCCGTTACGGGTTATTACACCTCACACCCGAAAACAAGGCTGAGCTAAGTGTACCACAAAGATGTGATCTTGTCAACTAAAA
>CAZLLA010000013.1:0-27954 GCA_964560315.1 uncultured Candidatus Saccharibacteria bacterium | reverse complement strand
TGGCTGGGGCGGAGGGACTCGAACCCCCGAATGCTGGGACCAAAACCCAGTGCCTTACCACTTGGCGACGCCCCATTGCTGCGTTTCTTTGAACGTGGTATGTGATTGAAGTAACGGCTTCGATTTTACCTTATTATGGTTACTTCTACAATTTAAGCGCAGTAATCAAGACGCTTACTTTTGGCCTACACTGAGACACATAAAAGCTTTGACACAGTCTTGTTGGTACTAAACCTTATTAAACTTACATGAAGTATTAGCCACTGAGGTTTTTGAAAATGTGTTGTATAATGCGCTACCAGTCAGGAGTAAGATGCGCTACAAAACATCAGTATTAACGTCTTATATCATTCTACTTGTTGTCGGGATAGTGCTTGCACTTGTTTTACCAACTCCGCCATCATTACTAAAAATCTTAAACATTACCAATCTGGACTATCGCTTAGCTATTTTCACACTCATTTTACCTTTTGCAATCATCTGGTTCTCAGCATTTTATGCCTACGAGAAACTTGAACAATACGCCCATAAGCTACGTCAAGCTCGTGAAGAAAAGGCCTTTAAGAAAATTGCTGATGGTGTCCGTGTACTAGCCTGGGGCCTAATAATACCGCTTCTAATAAGTCTCATCTTGATGGCCATTGCATCAAGAAATTCTGGATTTAGAACCGCCCAGATCATCATTGACAACTATCTTATGTTACTTGTCCCACTCATCGGGTTTACTTACATTAGCAGTGGAACAAGGGCCCTAAATGTCTTAGTGGGAACACGGCCAGGTCTGCTTGGGACACGCCTCTTGGCCTTTATCTACATTATAATTGGCGTCTTATTCTCACATTTTGTAGTTCACAATAGTAACGGTCCAATTAACCCTTATCGGTTGTCATTTTGGCTATTGGTTTTCACAATTATCATTCCTTATCTATACGCCTGGTTTATCGGTTTATTGAGCACCTACGAGTTGTGGCTTTACGCCCAAAAAACTCAAGGGCTAATTTACAAGAAAGTGCTAGGTCAAGTTGCTGGTGGGTTGGCTGTAACAATTGTCGGATCAATATGTTGGCAGTATTTAGGTAGTGCGTTTGATGCTGAAAGTAAAGCATCCTTCAGTTTCGTTTTTATAATCTTTTACGTTCTTCTGTTTGTTCAGGCCGTTGGTTACGGTTTGATGGCTTTTGGAGCCCGACGACTGAAGCGCATTGAGGAAGTTTAGCGGCGTGAACGAACAATCAACCCTCTACGATAAAGTTGTTCGCATCACGAACGTCTATCTTGGCCCAGCCGCAGAACGATTTATTGGTCGTCAGGTTAGAAATCACTTACATAAAGAACCGGAAGCCATATCCGAAAATGACCTATCCAGCTTAATTGACTGGATCAGAGTCGCCGTATCACTGTTAACTGAAGATAGTGAAATTGTCGAGGAATATACCGAACAGCTAGAACTGCTGACGCACGTCAATAAACGGCGGCGGATCAATGATAGTGATCGCGAACCAACATGACCAAGAAATTAGACACCGTTATTAAGCATCCCAAGCCAGATTCAACGGTTGCAAGTGTTAGTGCCGAATCCGAAGCGATATTCAAAAGCATTGGTGACGGTGCAATTGCCACCGATGAATACGGTCATATTACCCGAATTAACCCTGCGGCCTTGGAAATCCTAGGCATTAAGTTGGAAAATGCTTTGGGCCAATGGTTTCCCAGAGTCATTACGGCTGTTAGGCCAGACGGTGAACCGGTGCCTCTAATTGAACGACCCATATTCAAAATGTTCTTAACGGGTAAGCCGGTGTCAGAAAAACTGCTCTACAGGACCAAAAGAGGCAAACTTGTGCCGGTTAACAGTACCGTTTCACCGATTATATTCAATAGTAAACCGGTTGGGGCCATTGAAGTTTTTCGCGACATTACGCTGGAAAATGAAATCGACAGAATGAAAAGTGAATTCATCTCAATTGCTTCACATCAACTACGAACACCACTTTCAACCATTAAAACCTATGCTCACATGCTGTCCGAAGGTTACATGGGCAACGTCGGTAAAGACCAAGCTCAAGCCCTAAAAATTATTACCAATGCCACCAACAACATGAATGAACTGATCGCCACCCTACTTAATATTGCCCGGATTGAAAGCGGCAGCATTAAAGTGAGCCGCAAGCCACACGATGGTCGCCAATTGGCTCAGGAAGTTGTCCATGACCTAACGCTGGCCGCCAAAAACAAAGCAATAACGATCATTTTTAAAGCGCCCAAACAGGCAGCGCTACTAAAGACCGACAGTTTAATCGTAAAGGAGGTTCTGGCCAATTTAATTAGTAATGCCATCAAGTACACTCCTCGTAGAGGTAAGGTCACGGTCACAGTTCATAATCAACGTCAATGGATTGAATTTACTGTCGAAGATACCGGTGTTGGCATACCCGAGCAATCGCAAGACAAGATCTTTAGTAAGTTTTTTAGGGCTCATAACGTGGTACAAAAAGAAACGTCCGGCACGGGCTTAGGCTTATACGTTGTTAGAGGACTGGTGATGATTCTGCATGGCAAGATATGGTTTAAGAGCGCCGAATACTCGGGCAGCACTTTTTATGTGGCTTTACCCAAAAACATTAGCAAGAAATCGGTTTCGGGTTAAGACAGATGTAAGATATTTCATAGGCGTTACCGACTTGAGCATGATAGTACGAACATGTGATACATTTAGAAAAAGCCCTAATGGAGAGACAACGAGGCTAAATGGCAAAAGTACTAATCGTTGAGGATGATAAGGATTTAAACAACGCTTATACGATTATCCTTAAAAAGGCCGGGCATACCGTTGAATCAGCCTTAAATGGCAAAATTGCTTTAGGGGCAGTTAAAAAATTTAAGCCTGATCTGATATTGCTTGATTTATTAATGCCCATTATGGGTGGCCTGGAATTCTTACAAAACTACAACCTTGATAGCCACAGCGGAGTTAAAGTCCTAATATTCACTAATATGGAGAATTCACCTGAGGTTAATGAAGCCTATAGTCTGGGGGCGACTCGTTGTATTATCAAGTCCTGGACCGCCCCACAAAATCTGACGAAGATTGTTGACGATGTTTTGATTAGCCGCAAAAAATCTAAAAGTTGAGCTTAACTTCGGCGATTGATTGATCGTTGAGGGCTTGGTTGAGGAGTTTAACCTTGACTCGATAAAGAGAATGTTTGCCGTATTCAATTACCCCGAGCAATTTGAGCTTGTTCAGTTCCGTCGCAGCCGTCTCACGCGTCAACCCCGTCAGGTTAGCGAAATCCTGATGCGTTAAGTTAAGGCCGATCTCAACCTCCTCTGGCGAAACTGGGTGCCCTTGGCTGAGTGCAAGATAATGTAGCGTATAAATTAGCTTATCACTAGCTCTGGAGTGCTGTAGGGCATTGATACGCATCATGTTGCCCAAATGATCAGTTACCATATGCTCCAACTGGGCGTAAGTCACGTCAGGATGGGCTTTAAGGAATTTAAGATAATCGTCACGCGGCACATGATAGAGTTGAGTATCGGTTAGGGCTTCGTAATAATAAAGGGCGCTAGGGGCCTTATAAAATGTCCAGTGGGCCGGGAATATGTCGTTCTCGGCATTAAACCCGACCGGTTTCTCGTCACCGTTTGAATTAAGATTGTAAGTCTTGACTACACCAGATTTGATAACATAGGCAGTTCGGGGGGCCTCGCCTTGGAAAACGATAATCTCGCCTTTTTTAAAACTTTTAACGACGTAATCTTTTAAAAAATCGTGAAATTGATTGATGACTTGTTCGGCCATAATTCTAGTGTACGCCAGTCAACGCTCCAACGAACACCGCACTAGATGATTCATTGATGTCGATCGGCTCTTCCTAATTTATTAAATACTTTTTAAGCTTACGACGATGAGCCAATTCGTACTTAGTTAATAGTTGCACTATTTTTTCCTTAGACATGCAAGCACACCTCCTTTAACCTTATATTGTTAGTATGCCTCCGCCACAACACCACGTACTGTGAAGATTATTACAGACGCCTAATCGCTAATTAACAAACGTTTTTGCCGTTTTATATTGAGCTTTCACTCAACCTGAACTTTATAAGCCAGCTGAACCTGATTGGTGCCGCCGCGCAGCGCTGCCCACGTAGCGGTTGAATCAAACGTTGTAGTCCCACCGCTAGCTGGACACGGCGAGGCTGGCTGACAAACAATTGCTAAATCAAATAAGCCGCTTTGTTCATTAGGCACGTTTTGTTGGCAACTGGAGGATGGGTTAGCCAGCGTCGTTTTGTTATAAACAACGCCGCTACTATTTGTGCTCAAGCAAAACACCGAAGCTGCTGTAAGATTGTTTCCAGAAAAAAAGCCAGCCTGAGAGGCCGCAGTTCTAAGTAGTTCAATTTGACCCTGAAGAAATTGTAGGGCTTCACTGTGTTCTTCAGAATCACGAATTGCTGTTTGGCTACGATTAGAAACAGCAAAGGCACCTACCAATACTGTCGCGATGATGGCAATTGCAATGACAACCTCAACTATAGTGTCACCGCTCTGATTGTTCCGAATAAGACCTCTGGCTCTTTTTTTCATCATTAATCATCTATATATTGCTTATGATTGTACACGTATGCAAAATCTTGAGCAATTAACTGTCACCGTCTAGCAATGCTTGCCAAGAGACCAGGCAAACGTCCACCGTGATCGATTCTGAGCATATATCGACGTATTCTCTCTCGCCGTATTTCTCGCTCGATTCGACGAGAATCACGCCAGGTTTCAACGAAAGCTTCGTGACGACTAGAACGTTGACTAATAATGCCCTCAGCAGCAATCTTAGCCTCTAAATTTACGCCATAGTGTTCGAAAAGTTTGGCGGCATTATTGAGATGGCCAGTACGATCAAGCCCGACCAAACCAATATGACGATATTCTCCACCGTTTAGGAATTCAGCCACCGCCTGAGCACTTTTGCCCGTATGTCGACCACTTTCCTCTAACAAGATGTCACTAGCAGGAATGTCTGGGAATTTTCTCATCAAATATTCCCGGGCCGCTGACGGTTGTGATTGAATATCGCGACCCGCCGTTTGAGCGCCGGAAAATAAGATAACACGACCAGGGACCCAAAGCATACCAGCTGCAATGGTATTAATGCGGCTGTCGGTACTCAGGTTAAAATTATCATCACGTATATCCAGGCGTGACGATTCAACACCAAGATTTTTGCCATGCACTATCAATAAGTCAATTTGTGGTGGCACTGACTCAACATGGCTATAGACCTCAGGCATAGTTATATATTATGCACTATTTCGGGTGCTTTAGCGACCCACTTACACTGATTGTCATGCTACAGCTAAATCTCAAACAAAACTATATAATAGGCTAGAGCGATGCGAATACTGGTTGTCGAAGACGAAGTCAAAATTGCCAAGGCCATTAAAAAGGGTCTGGAACTAAAAGGCTATGCTGTTGACGCCGTCTATGATGCCGATACTGGACTAGCATATGCCAGCGACCCAGATTATGATTTAGTCGTTCTTGATCGAATGTTGCCCGGTACTATCGACGGCGTAGAACTTTGTCGCAAAGTTCGCGAAGAGGGCGGGAGCGTACCAATTTTAATGCTTACAGCCCGAGGTACAATCGGCGACAAAATCGAAGGACTCAATAGCGGTGCCGATGATTATTTAGTTAAGCCTTTCTCCTTTGACGAATTAACTGCCCGGGTTAAGGCTTTATTACGCCGCCCACCTAAGCACACCGGTACGATCATTAAAGTTGATGACCTGTCGGTTGATACCACTAACTACAAGGTTAAGAGAGGGGCGGTCGAGATTAAATTATCTAGCAAGGAATTCGCACTCTTGGAATATCTACTCCACACCCAAGGCCGAGTCGTCACCAAGGATATGATTATTAACCACGTTTGGGATGAGGATGCTTACGTCTTGCCCAATACTGTTGAGGTTTATATGGGCTATTTGCGCAATAAAATCGATCGGCCGTTTCCGAGTTGCAAACCATTACTGCATACCTTGAGAGGGTTCGGCTACAAGCTTGAGGTTCAAGCATGAATAACGTTTATCGATCAGCTACGGTTAAACTAACCGCCTGGTATTTAGCCTTAGCCATGATCATTAGTGTAATCTTTAGTGCGGTCGTTTATCATGTCGCCACTAGCCAGATTGCCACTAGCTTGAGCGACCAAACTCGGCGAATTTATGAGCAGTTTCCGGTCTTTTATGGTAATCCGTTTTTTGTTCGAGACAATGATGCTAGCAACGGATCACACCACATATTAATTGAATTGATCTATTTTAACCTGTTGGTTTTGTTGATCGCCGGTCTTGCCAGCTATTGGTTGGCTCGTCGAACTCTCCAGCCCATCGAGGCCTCAAATGACAGCCAGAAACGTTTTGTGGCCGACGCCAGTCACGAACTACGAACGCCAGTGACGTCACTCAAGATGAGTGCCGAGGTAGCCCTATTGGACAACTCCTTGTCTAAGGACGAACTGCGCGATGCCATTAAGAGTAACCTGGAGGATGCTGATCGACTCGAGAACCTACTCAATAGTCTCCTGCGCTTAAGTCAGCTAGAATCTGATGAACTGCGTCAGCGCTTTACTGACTTAACTGTTCAACCGGTCGTTTTAGAGGCAATTCAACAGATCAGCCAACAGGCCGAGGCTAAACACATCAGCGTGGTTAATGAAGCTAAGAACGATTCAATAACGGGTGATGCCAATAGTCTCGTTCAGCTTATGGTGATATTGCTAGACAACGCGATAAAATACAGCCCTGAAAAATCTACAATCACTATAACGACCAAACGCCATCCGCAAACTACGGTCATTACCGTCAGTGACCAGGGTATGGGTATCGAGCCGCAAGCCTTAAGGCATGTATTTGATCGCTTTTATCGCGCCGACAAGGCTAGGGGCGGCAACAACGGCTTTGGTTTGGGGTTATCCATCGCCCAGCACATTGCCAGTCTGCACGGCGGCTCAATTACACTTACCAGCACCGTTGGAAAAGGTACCAAGGTGGATGTATCGTTACCTAGCAAAACGCCTCCAGTGGCGCGCTAGTTATCAATTAACTTGTTATTAAAAATGTTCACGGATGTGCGAGAAACTATAATCCCAGTCAGCATTGGCTTTCTTATGCGGGTTAAAAATACCTTGCGGGTCCATGATATGTTTTGCTTGTTGGAAAATGTCGAGCATCGGCTTACCGTACATCTGTTCCAGCCATGGCCCACGAACCAACCCATCGTTATGTTCACCACTTAAGCTGCCGTGATAGTGCAGCACCAGATCGTTGACCTCTTTCATGGCCGGCAAAAGTTTAGCTCGATCCTTAGGATCTTCTAGCTTCATTAGGGGAATAATATGAAAGTTACCGTCGCCCATATGCCCGGCAATCGTAGCTAACAGTTTATATTTCTTGATAATATTTCGGATTTTCGGTAAAAATTCCGTCAGGTAAGGCGGGTTAACAACCAAATCATCAATAAACGGGGCAGTGTGTTTGTCCTTAACCTTGCTACGCAAAAGATTAAAGCTTTGGCGGCGCATAACCCAGAATTTCTCGCTTTTACCTTCCGTGGCATCTTCCTCAAAACCGTTGATCTCATAGCGGGCTCGATATTGTTTGAGGTCCTTATGCAGCGCCCTTATCTTGGTGCGCACTTCGTCTTCTGTTTGACCATTAAACTCAATCATCAATATCAGTTTCGGTATACCGTGGAGTAATTGAAAACCGTCGGGGACTAAACTAAATAACAAGTGGATGAATCTCTTGATCCCCAAGATCTTAAGAAAGCTCGGCATAAAGCGGATGGATAGCCAAAGTGTGGCGTCATCGAAGCTTTCAAAGGTCGCTGGCTTGTATTTTAAAACTTGCGGCACAATATCACCCAGAGCATCGATGTCACGCAAGAACAAAACAAGCAGCCCAGAATGTGGGCGGGACGGCACCAGACGAACGTGGATATCAGTCGTTAGCCCCAGTGTGCCTTGGGCGCCGACGATCAACTTAGTCAGATCAAATGTTTTGCTCTGACGATCCCAAACATCCCACAAGTTATAACCCGTCGAGTTTTTGGTAACGTGCGGTTTGGCTGCCTTAATATCAAGATAATGGGTTTCGATTAGCTTATATAACTGGCTATAAATTTGGCCTTCAAAATCGGTCTGTTCCATCTTGCGCGTCAGCTCAATCTGGCTGAGGGGCTTAATAGTTCGCTCAATACCGTCGGCAAAGACCATTTTAAGTTGAGTCACGAAGTTCTCGGTCTTACCAAATTCGAGCGATTTTTCGCCGCCTGAGTTATTGTTGACCATCCCGCCCAGTGAACATAGATCGCGTGAGGCCGGGTAGGGTGGTAATAGGGCGTGATGTTCCAAGGTCGCCTTTTCAAAATTACGGTACAGTACACCAGGTTGAACCTGAGCAGCCGTTTCACTGACTTGCTCAATGTCAGTCAGGTGTTTGCTAAAATCAACAATGATGGAGTCATTAATCGCCGCACCACTCATATCGGTACCGGCGCTACGGGCAGTGACCGACAATTCAGCTTGATTGACCTTCCGTTCAGCAACCAGGCGCACGACTATTGCCACGTCTTCGGCATCCTTGGGCATAACGACTAATTTGGGACGGATTTCAAACATTGAGGCGTCATGGCTGTAGCTATCACGTGTTTCAACACTGTCGTCAACCTCGCCTTTAAAACCGCGTTGTTTCAGAGTGACTTTGATCTCATCCATCACCTAAAAGCTTAATCGTATCCCTGGGCGTTTGCAAGTCGCTTATGTTAAACTGATCATTATGAGACAGATAGAAACAGACCCGCCATGCAAAAACTTCATGTCCTGATAGTGGGTGGCGGCTTTGGCGGCATTAAGGCCGCTCTGGCACTTAGTCACCGTAAAGACATTGCCGTCACCTTATTGTCGGATCGAACAGATTTCCGCTATTATCCAAGCCTTTATCACACAGCAACCGGTGGTTTGCACAATCAATCCAGTATTGCTCTAACTAACATTTTGCCTACCGACAAGGTAACATTAGCCTTGGGCACAGCTGCCCATCTTGACCGTAGTCACAAAACACTGATCACTAAAGAAGGCCACATTATACCGTACGATAAACTAATTCTGGCCATAGGTGTGGTCACTAACTATTTCGGCATTGACGGACTCAGTACCTATTCGTACGGCATTAAGTCACTGGAAGAAATCCGACGCTTCAAGAACCACCTGCACCGACAGCTAAGCGATGATGGCCAGCCTGACCCAAACTATGTAATTGTGGGTGCTGGACCAACCGGCATCGAACTAGCCGGAGCACTTCCCAATTATTTACACAAAATAATGTCTAAACACGGCGTCAGGCACCGGGCGGTTCACATTGATCTGATTGAGTCCGCTCCACGCCTACTACCACGCTCATCAAAAGCGACATCTCGAGCAGTGCGTCGCCAACTCCATCGCCTGGGTATCAAGTTATACCTGGGTCAAGCAGTTCAGGGGGAAACGGCCGACGCTTTAACAATCAATGGCAAGCCGCTGACTAGTCACACGGTTATTTGGACGGCTGGCATGGCCAATCACCCATTTTTTGAAGTCAACCACTTTGCCATCAGTGATCGTCGTAAAGTTATTGTTAATCAACGTCTGGAGGCTGAGTCCAATATCTATGTGATAGGCGATAACGCCTCGACAGCCTATAGCGGGTTTGCCCAAACCGCCCTCCATGACGCAGTTTTTGTGGCCGACAATATTATGAGAGACCTATCCGGCAAAGAACTTAACGACTACCGCCCTCAGCAACCGATCTCGGTCATTCCAGCCGGCCCGCATTGGGCGGCGGTGGATTGGGGAAAACTTCATTTTGCTGGTCGTAAGGGTTGGCTACTGCGTGAGTTGGCCGATCTTTCGGCTTTTCATAATTATGAACCATGGTGGAAAGCCGCCGAGCAGTGGTCGACTGAGTTTGCCGGGGAAGAAGATTGCCCAATCTGCTTAGCCAGACATCGCTCTAATTAACTCAATTTGCTGTCTAGAGCTACCGGCCGCTGTTACAATAAAGGCATATGAGTGAGTTCGAGTCTGTCTATAGGGCGCTCAATCCTGAGCAAAAGCAGGCTGTCGATAAAATTGATGGTCCGCTGCTGGTAATTGCTGGACCAGGTACCGGGAAAACCCAGTTATTGAGTGCTCGGGTAGCTAACATACTAACCAAGACGGACACGCCGGCCCGAAACATCATGTGCCTGACATTTACCGAAAATGGGGCGGAGAATATGCGTCAACGTCTCAGTAGTTTTATCGGCCAAGCTGCCTACGACGTCACGATCAGTACTTATCACGCCTTTGGCGGAGATTTAATTCGTCGCTTTCCTGAGTATTTTAGCGAGACCCGTCTTCAAAACCCGGTAGATGAATTAGGCCAACGCCAGCTTATTGCTGACATTGTCGAGGCAATGAGCTATTCTAATCCACTCAAACAGACTCGACATCACTTGGGCGATTTAATATCGACTATCAGCGAAGTTAAGCGGGCACTGCTAACCTCGGCGAACCTTAGGTTAATTGCTGCCGAAAATTTGGAATTCATTGGGCAGGCTAGCCAAGCCATCCAACCAATACTAGGGAACTTTAGCCGAATGCCGGCTGCTGACAAGGCCCTGCCATTATTTAACAAAATCTTAGATCAACTCGAAGCAGCTAAACCTAAGTCGCCCGTCAATCAGCGCTACGGTTCGTTAGCCCAGGCAGCTATTAAACTGCTTGAACCAGCCCTGCAGGAAGCCCAAGCCACTAATAAGACGACGGCTTTGACGGCTTGGAAAAATGACTGGTTAGTCAAAGATGCCCAGAACCACTTTAAGTTAGCAGGTGAACTGGAAAGCCAGCGGATTATTGCCGTAGCTGATGTTTTAGATCTTTATCAAGCTAGCCTAAATCAGCGTGGCCTATATGACTTTGACGATATGATACTTAAAGCTATAGAAGTCCTAGACTCACATGACGATCTCAGGTTTACTCTCCAGGAGCAGTATTTATATATTTTGCTCGATGAATTCCAGGACACCAACCCGGCTCAAATGCGGCTTGTCCAGTTACTAACCAATAACCCGGTTAGTGAAGGTCGGCCTAATGTCATGGCCGTAGGCGATGATGACCAGGCAATTTATGCCTTTCAAGGGGCCCTGTATTCCAACATGATTGATTTTTATAAGACTTATCAAGACGTTACGGTCATTAATCTAACGGCTAATTACCGCTCCCATCCAGACATTCTATCGACAGCCCAAAATATTGCCGAACAGATCGAGTCTCGTTTGCACTATCAATTTAAAAATGTCGATAAGGTGCTTCGTTCGGTCAATTTAAAACTACCTGATAAGGCCATCATTGAACGTCGCCAATTTTTAAGCGAGATCGCCCAGTCTGATTGGATTGCGGACACTATTAAGTCTCTAATTAATAAAGGTACCAGCCCGAGCCAAATTGCAATTCTGGCACCGCGCCATCGTCAGCTTGAACCACTAGTACCATATCTGAGTGCCCACAAAATCCCGATTCATTACGAAAAACGAGAAAATATTTTAGAGACTCAGGTGATTAAGCAGCTGCTAACAATGAGTCGACTGGTTCTGGCTTTAGCCAACCATGATCAAGCACTGGCTGATCACTTATGGCCAGAGGTCCTGAGTTACGAGTTTTGGCATCTGCCAATCGGTGCGATCTGGCAGGTGTCTTGGCAAGTGTCTGATCAACGACGCGCGGACGATGTTTCGACTCCATCCAAGGTACTGACCTGGACTCAGGTGCTACTAGGTAGCGGAGAACAGTTTAGACTGCCCGCCTTACTGTTTCTAGCCCTAGCCGCCAAAGTTGGCCAAGAAAGCTGTGAGACAATGCTAGATTACTTAATTGGATCGGCGGCGGTGACCACCAATGAAGCTGACTTACCCCAGATCTACTCGCCACTCCGAACCTACTATACCGCTATCAAAGTTAGCCAGACTCAACCGGAGCTTTTTTATGACGCCTTGTCTAATTTGACAGTCCTGCGCGCCAAATTGCGTGACCATCAGGCAACTTTCCAGAAAGTTCTAATGTTACCGGACCTAATAACCTTCGTTGACATGTATGACGCAGCTGGTGAGCGCATGGTCAATACTAGCCCCTACAACCAGCAGGCCGAGGCTGTACAGGTGATGACGGTCTTTAAGGCTAAGGGCTTAGAGTTTGAACACGTTTTCTTGCCAAGTTGCCAAGATGAGGTTTGGGGTGGATCATCAAGAACACAAAATAACCATTTAACTTTGCCAGCCAATCTGGCGCCAATTAGACATGCTGGTGCCAACGATGATGAGCGACTACGTATTTTATTTGTCGCCGCAACCAGAGCCAAGTTCGGTCTGTATCTTACAAATACTGCACAAAATTATAATGGCAAAGCCACGAAACCCTTAAAGTACTTTGATGAACGCGCTCAGAGCGATGACAGTTTGAAGGACATGATTTTACCAGAGAGTGTTCAAACCGTTCAGGATCACGACACCGCCCCACCGACCATCGAGCAGCTGGACCATAACTGGCATCAGCGTCACATTGCCACACCTTGGCAATCTGAACTAAGCGCCTTGCTGGCCAACCGACTGGTGCGATATCAGCTTAGCCCGACCCATCTTAATGCCTTTTTGGATCTAGAATACGGTGGTCCAGAACATTTCTTTTTTACGACTTTACTGCGTTTCCCGGAGGCGCCATCAGCAGACGGTCAATATGGCAATGCCATTCATGAAACATTGGAGTGGTTACAGCGTAGTTTGTCATCACGTGGCGCATTGCCGACAACCAGGCAGACCATGCTATATTTCAAGGCGCGCATGGAAAGTAAGCCTCTACTGCCGTCGCGGATTGCAATTGAAGTCGAGCGCGGGCAAGCGGCATTAACGACATTCTTAAAAAATCGATCAATCATTTTTAAGCCCATCAATCAATCGGAAATTTCGTTTAAAAATGAGAGTGTTTTTGTGGGCGAAGCTCACTTAGCCGGCAAGGTTGATTACCTTGAGATTGATAATAAAGCAAAAACTATTACTGTGGTCGATTATAAGACCGGCAAAAGTTATGACCGTTGGCTGAGTGATGCCAAATTATATCGCAACAAGCGTCAACTGTGCTGTTATAAAATTCTTATCGAGAAATCGACAAAATTTGCTGGTTACCAAGTTCCGTCGGGCAGGTTAGAATTTATTGAACCAGACAGTCGTGGCCGCATTAATAACCTAGAATTAATTTTTAACCAGGACGACATCGCACGTACCGAAAAATTACTGAAGGTCATGTGGCAACACGTTCAAGCACTTAATTTTCCGGATGTTAGTCAGTATGATGCAACCCTATCTGGCATTCGACAATTTGAGCAAGACTTATTAGACGAGAAAATATAACTGCCCCGGCTTTGGTCTCGGGGCAGTTAAAGTTCTGTGTTATTTAATTTTAGCGAGCTCGTCGTGTAGTGCGGCGACGAGTTGTCGTGCGGCGTCGTGTAGCAGGCTTGCTAGCGGCAACCGGCACAGCGGCTGTTTTGCTAGTCGAGGCGCGGCCAAAGGTGCTGACTACAGCCTTCACGCCAGCTAAGTTGCCTTGTGGGCTAAATAGCAAGGCATATAGGTTAAAGCCAACGATAGCACCAAGCACTGGTCCGAGTACGTAGGTACCCCAGCCCATGGAGCCAAACACATCAAACGCTCTCATGCTGAGGGCGACAGCTGGGTTGACAATGCCAATCCCGGCCGATGATGCAATGACGATAGCTAAGACATAGGCTGCACCAATCGTGGCAGCACTTTTTGCACTCCAGTATTTGTTGTAAACTGCAGCTCCCCAGGCCAGGGCTAAGACAACAGCACCAACGGCTTCGGCGACTAGAATGTGGGCGTCATAGTGACCACCTGTAGTCGTCAATTTTGTTCGGACAAAGTAGGTGTACAAATAATAGGCACCCCACGCACCAAGCATCTGCGCCACAATGTAGGCAACTGCCGGTACGGTTTTAATTTGTCGGATAGTCCACATACCAATCGTGACCGCTGGGTTGAAATGTCCCGCGCCACCACGACCGACTACGATGATCATTACTGCTAGTGTTAGGCCTGCTAGCAATGCCACAAAATATGGCAGACCAATTGTTGAGTGTTGGACGCTCAACATCACCAACGCCAAAGCGCCAGTGCCGAGAAACTCAGCCACCAAAATGGCTACTTGATTTCTCCCAAACATTGAAAACCTCCACTTTATTGTTTTACAACCTAAGCTTATTATGAGGTCCTATAAATTGCAATAGGTCGGCCATTATTGCAAATATTTTACAACTTAATAAATGCTCGATTTAACATCGTAAATTGTGACAACAATCGACACTAATACGCGTCAATTTAAACGCTGTATTTTTGTAATTTAAGGCTTAATGATGACGATGTTTTAGACCAGCAACATGTAAACGAACACGCGTTCGATCAACCAAAGCCTGGGCATGCTCTAGGCTAACTTGGTCCTTAGCTTCAGCTTTAATTTTTAAGGCACGTTGATGGGCTGCTTCAGCATCGGCTTGGTTAATGTTGTCGGCATGATCAGCTTCATCAACAATTACCCGCAGAGTATCGCCGGCTACTTCAATCACGCCGCCGTCGGTGGCAAAAAATTCAACTGCCGAATCAGGATCTTTGGCCTGACGACGAACTGCAATCACGCCGCTAGTTGCAACACTAATGAGCGGCATGTGCCCTGGTAAAACACCAATTTGGCCATCCAAAGTCGGCAGAATAACTTCATAAACGTCATCGTTAAATTTAGTGCCCGATAATGTGACAAGTTGTAAATGAATCACGTCACCTACTGTTCTTATGGTTCTTTAGTGTCATTAACTTCACTAATGTCACCTTTCATATAAAAGGCTTGCTCGCTCTTCGAGTCGTGTTTGCCGTCTAAGATTTCTTTAAAACCTTGAATGGTATCGGCTAACTTGACGTACTTACCGGGTCGGCCAGTAAAAGTTTCGGCCACAAAGAATGGCTGGCTTAAAAAGCGTTGGATGCGTCGGGCTCGGGCCACGGTTGATTTATCTTCATCGGATAATTCTTCCATGCCTAGGATAGCAATAATATCTTGTAAGTCCTTGTAGCGCTGCAGTAATCGCTGCACTTCACGGGCTACAGTGTAGTGATCTTCACCAACGATTTCCGGGTCAAGCAACGTGGAATTACTATCAAGCGGATCGACGGCTGGGTAAATACCAATTTCAGTTAAGTCGCGGCTTAAAACAATGGTTGAATCAAGGTGAGAGAAAGTGGTCGCCGGAGCTGGATCGGTTAAGTCATCGGCCGGTACATAAACCGCCTGGACAGACGTGATTGAACCCTCCCGGGTCGAAGTAATGCGCTCTTGGAGTTCACCCATTTCCTGCTGCAAGTTAGGCTGATAGCCCACAGCTGAAGGCAAGCGACCCAGCAGTGCCGAAACTTCCGAACCGGCTTGGGTAAAACGAAAGATATTGTCAATGAATAGTAAGACGTCACTGCCTTTATCCCGAAAACCCTCGGCAATCGTTAGACCACTCAAGCCGACCCGTAAACGAGCGCCAGGCGGCTCATTCATTTGCCCAAAGACTAGTGAAGTATTTTTAAGTACGCCCGATTCAGTCATTTCATGGTACAGGTCATTGCCTTCACGGGTTCGTTCACCAACACCGGCAAAGACCGAGTAGCCACTATGAAATTTAGCAATGTTATTAATCAGTTCCTGAATCAAAACCGTTTTGCCGACACCGGCACCACCAAACAGTCCGACCTTGCCACCTTTAATAACTGGTGCAATCAGGTCAATAACTTTAATACCGGTTTCCAGAATTTCAACTTGAGTTGATTGATCAATTAGCGGCGGCGGTGACTTATGAATCGGGGCATATTCTGTAAACTTATCTTCTTGGTGATCAATCGGCTGTCCAGTCACATTAAACATTCGACCCAGGGTTGCTTCGCCAATCGGGACATTGATTGGCTGATCAGTGTCAATCACTGCCGTGCCGCGTTGTAAACTGTCAGTTGAGCTTAAAGCGACTGTGCGAACGCTCGACTCGCTAAGGTGCTGGGCAACTTCCAGAATTAATTTTTTGCCCTCATGATCAACTTCCAGGGCGTTATAAATGGCCGGTAACTCTCCGACTGGGAACTCCACGTCAACTACAACACCCACAATTTGGCTGACGGTACCGGTCTTAGTTGTTTGCTTCGTAATTGTTGCCATAGTGCTCCTTTTATAGTGCTCGCAGTGCTTCAGCGCCGCCAGTTATTTCTGCCAATTCCTGTGTAATTGAATCTTGTCGGGCGGTATTAAATTCTAAAGTATAATCGTCAATCAAATTGTTAGCGTTATCCGTGGCATTTTTCATGGCTAGCATCCGCATGGAATGTTCACAGGCCAAACCTTCAAGTAGCGCCTGCCAAATTTGAACTTCAATGAGCCGTGTCGCAATTTGGTGAATGACAATTTCCAAATCGGGTTCAAAATTCATGGCTCCCTCAACTGGGGCAACGTTCACACCGCCGCGGTTCAACTGGGCCGGCAGAAGCGGTAAGCTAACCGCTTCTTGGATCAGACTGGAACGAAAAACCGTGAAAAAGACAATCACTTCGTCGACTTTAGCCGAGCGATAGTTGTCAACCAAGGAACGTAAAATCGGCTGGATATCTTGTTGCGTCGGGTGATCGCCAAAGGCCGGGTAGTGTGCCAGTAATTCAATCTCGCCGACCCGTCGCACAAATTGAGCACCTTTATTGCCAATCGTGATAGCTAAGCTTTTAACTGAATCGCGCTGATCGCGAGCCACTTCTTGAGTTAGCAGCTTTAAAATATTGGTATTATAGGCACCGGCTAGGCCACTGTTACTAGTTATCACCACATAAAGACGTGCTTTTACTGGCCGTTTGCGAAACAGTGGTTGGCTTTCAACTTCCGAGATGGTATTGAGACGCGCCAGCAGACCATATGCTGCTCGACGATAGTCCCGGGTTGTTTCCGCACCAGCAATCGCCCGGCGCAGCTTACTACCAGACACTAGTTCCATGGCTTTAGTAATTTGCCTGGTACTACGAATCGATTCGATTCGGTTTTTAAGAGCAATCATACTAGCCATGTCTTATCCTATTGTCCAATCACTGCGTCATCGAGCAAAGCGCTACGTTTAGAGGTTTCGCTATAGCCTGCCGCCACCGCCTTAGCAACTTTCAGCAAAGTGGCTTGCTGCTCATCAGTCGGCTGGTTACCGCCATTGAGATCACCAATCAATTTGCCGTGCTGATCCTCCAGCTCGTGGAATAACGACGCTTCAACAGCCTTAATCTTTTCCAGTGGCACTTTATCAAAACTACCGCTAGTGGCCGCCAACAGTGAAGCGTACATCTGCCAAATAGCTAGTGGCGTATATTGGGGCTGCTTAAGTAGTTCGGTCAGCCGCTGACCGCGCTCAATAATATTCCTGGTTTCAGTGTCTAAGTCAGTTGAGAACTGAGCAAAAGAGGCTAGTTCACGAAACTGAGCCAAATCTAGTTTTAGACCACCGCCGACCGATTTCATGGCTAATGTCTGGGCGGCGCCACCTACCCGTGAGACCGACAAACCAACCGAAATTGCTGGACGAATACCTTGGTAGAACAGGTTAGTTTCCAAGAAAATCTGGCCATCGGTAATTGAAATCACGTTGGTTGGAATATAGGCGCTAATGTCGCCAGCTTGAGTCTCAATGATTGGTAGGGCCGTTAGTGAACCGCCGCCCAGTTCATCGCTCATCTTAGCCGCCCGTTCAAGTAGACGCGAGTGCAGGTAAAAAACATCCCCCGGATAGGCCTCACGACCCGGTGGACGACGCAGCAGCAGGGACATTTGACGATAAGCCACAGCGTGTTTTGAGAGATCATCATAAATAATTAAAGCGTGCTGATGATTATCGCGGAAGTATTCCCCGATCGCGCAACCAGCATAAGGCGCCAAGTAGAGCAGGGCAGCCGGATCAGCTGGACTAGTGGCCACAATAATGGTTTGGTCCATTACGCCTTCACGCTTGAGTCTGGCCTGTAAGGCCGCGACTTTAGAGGACTTTTGGCCAATCGCCACATAAATATTGATAACACCGCTTTTTTGGCGGGCTTGGTTAATCATCGTATCGACGGCAATAGCAGTTTTGCCGGTTTGGCGATCACCAATGATCAGCTCTCGCTGGCCAAGACCAATCGGCACAATTGCGTCAATCGCCATAATACCGGTCATCAGCGGTTCGTGAACGCCGCGGCGATCAAGTACACCTGGCGCTGAACGCTCCAATCGATTCGACAGCTTAGTCTTAATCGGCAATCCGCCGTCGAGCGGCCGTCCGAGCGGATCAACCACGCGGCCGATTAATTCTGGGCCGACTGGGACTTCGAGCACCTTGCCGCTTAAGCGGACTTTGGCTCCGGCTTTAACAGTCACGTCACTACCCAGCAAAACCGCGCCAATTTCCTCTTCGCCAAGGTTCAGAGCAAAAGCCGTCATAATCTGACCATCGGTCGCCTCAATATCCAGCATCTCATTAAAACCACAGCTACGCAGACCATAGATCCAAGCTACGCCGTCACCGACTCGAGTAATAATGCCGACAGTTTCAATTTCTGGGCGTTTTTTTAATTCGGCCACGGCGGCTCGGATATCGGTCGACAGACCTTGGATAGAAAATTCGTTCATGAACCAAGCCTTTCTAGACTAGTTAAGCGCTTTAAGCGTCCCAATTGGGCTTGGACAGTTAAGTCAAGCTGCTGATCAACGATCTCAACTCGCACTCCACCGACCACGGTTGAATCGTGCTGCTCATTAATAATCACCTTTGACGCTTTGGGCTGAACTTGGTGAGCGAGCGACCTAATATCCGCCAAATCTTTGGCGGAAAGCTGATAAACGCTCCGGGTGTTGGCTTCAACAACACCAGCTTTAGCGCGGCAGCTAACGATATCGCGCAGTAAAGGCTCAAGTTCATCTAGGCGATTCTCAGACAATAAATAGGCCGCCAGTTCCTGAACCAGATCAGACCGTTTAATAGGTTTTTTGTCTAATCGTTTAGCCAGCACGGCCGCGATTTGATGACGTGATGTTTTCATCTCGTTCGGCCTCCCCGCAGGGCAGCATCAATCAAAGCAGCATCTTTTTTAGCATCAACTTTCTCATGAATAATCGTCTCGGTGGCTTCAGAAATTAGACTAACGATTTCGCCCTCCAGTTTTTGTCGGGCCCGCACAGTATCCTGAGCAATTTGAGCCTCAGCTTCAGCAATAACTTCTTCGGCTTTGCCACGCGCCTTATCTTCGGCCGCCTGGATTGCCTGACGCGCTTGGTGTTCGGCCTGGGACAAAATGCCGTCGGCTTGCAGGCGGGCGTCGTGCAGGGTGGTGGCCACCTTTTTCTCCAGCTCAGCTTGTTGCTTTTTCATTTCATCACCAAGCTTGACACCCTTGTCAATTAACTCACGCCGGTCACGCAAAACTCGCAGAATCGGTTTAAAAGCAAAGCGCCGCAACAGCCAGATCGCCAGTAGAAAAGTCAGCAACTGGATAACAAAGGCCGAGACATTGATGCCTAAACTGCCGATACCCGACGAACTACTCCCAAATTGTGTTAACGCTAAAATCACTGATTATTTAAACTCACTTTTAACTAACAATAAATATCGAAGCAAAGGCCAGCAAAGCAAACAGCTCAACAATCGCCACGAAGACTAGGGCCTGACCCAAAAATTTAGCGGCTTCAGGATTGCGCCCGACCGCTTGCAGGTAATTACCGCCGATAATACCAATACCAATACCCGGACCGATAAAACCACCGCCGATCATCAGCCCTTTGCCGATAATTGCGGTATCAATTGCACTTGCCAGTAGAATCATTTTAGTTATCTTCTCCTTATTAATTTATTACATTCCGGCACACTACGAATCCATCCCATCGCGTGCTAGGTTTGGGCTCATTGTTTCAGGATCAACGCCATGAGTCAAGCCATGGTGCTTGGCTTCCGTCGCCTGATTAACAACGATCGCCAAGTACATAATGGCTAGGATAGTAAAAATGAAGGCCTGCAGGGCACCGTCAAAACCATCTATCAAATAAAAGGCCACGGCACTAACCGGCGCTAGGATATGACCCAGATAGGCAAAAACAGCCACAATAATCTCTCCGATAGCGATATTTAAGAATAACCGCAGCGACAAGCTAATAACGCGGGTAACATCAGACAGCATCTCCAGCAAACCAAGCACCAGATAGAGCGGGTTCAGTGGGCTACCAATAAAAAAGTGTCGGAAGTACTTACGAACGCTGCCGGTCTCACGGATTGAGGCCGTATAGACTAGACCCATCGTGACCACGGCGGCTGCCAGGGTAGTGTTGAGGTCACCGGTCATCGGACGCAGTAGCGGCATATTGTGAGCCGTAAAGGCGTCATTCGCAAACGGTAGCATACCCGATAAATTGTTAAACAACAGGAAACAAAAAAGCGTCACAAAATAGGGTAGATACTTACGGGCTTTTGATTTATCCTCAAAGGCTGTCTCGACAGTATTGGTGATGAACTCGACAACCAATTCAACGTACTGAATAAAACCACCTTTGGGTTTAATGCTCATGCGATGAGCCACCCAAGTAAACAAAACGATCATAGCCACCAAACAGATCCAGCCATACAACATTGAGTTGGTTATCGTCAGGCCCAGAAAATGCCCAATCGGTGCCGGAGCAATGTAGACCTTTGGGCCAGTCGTTGCCACCACATTCAGTAGGTTCATGACTTGCGCCTCGGTTTGTTATAGTTACTCTTCTGAGTAGCTTCTGAGACAACCCGACTGAGTACACCAAAAACCCCAACGGCCGCAATTATAAAGCCGGCTACCAATAACCATGGGGTGGTGTGATAGTGCTTATCAAGAGCATAGCCACCAACAATCGGCACAATTACAACTAGCGCCAGCTGCCAAGTCATATCCAACCCCAAACTCATGAACAGGTTGCGCTGGTACATGGTTTGGTCGAATTTACTTTTTGGCGGTTGGCTGTTTTTTTGACTTTTGTCTGGTGTCGATTGCAACCCTGATGGAGTCGCCACTGGCTTTTCAAACATCTCTTGAAGTATAGCAGCTTTCATCTGTCGGACACAAGTCAAATTCGGCTGACCTAATTGCCAGCTTAGACAAATTTTTATACTTTACTATGTATAGTATTGTGATAAACTTAAAACATGAATACAAAGCACGTAACTATTTACTCCGCCACTTGGTGTGCTTTTTGCCACGCAGCCAAAGATTATCTAACTAAAAAAGGCGTTAGTTTTGTCGATAAAGATGTCGAGAAAGACGTCAAGTTTGCCCAAGAGGCAGTTGCCAAATCAGGTCAGATGGGCATACCCGTGATTGATATCGATGGAACTATCATAATTGGGTTTGATCGTCCTAAAATTGACGCAGCTCTCAAAGCCTAGACACTGAATGTAGCGTTACTTCGTTGTACCGCAACACTACATGCGGTATAATTTGAATACTTTTAGGATGCGAGGTTCATATGTCGACCGACAGCAATGAACAACCAGTAATCAGCCAGCCTTTACGAGCAACAATCCGCTACGGACTAAGTTCTGACCGCGCATCTGAGGTTCTAACAGAGGTTCAAAGACGATTTGAAAATGAAGCAAATAAATCTATGATTGCGTCATTTGGGAGTATAGCAATTTCAGGCGGTTTTGATCGTGCCGATCCCGAAATTGCGAATCAGCCAGTTAGCGAATTATCCAACACCAATTTAGCACTTGTCTTATTGGATGAGAGTGATAACGGTATGCAAATATCATTCGGACCCAAGGACGATCCGCTAGCCGAGGCCATAGACAATGACCCTCAGGTTATTGAAGCCATGCAACAAGTCATCGAGGCAACACAACGAGTTACTAAATCTAAAAACACTAGCAGTGATGAAATTATTCCGAGTAGAAGGGTTTACAGTGCCCATAGGATGAGGGCTCTTGGTCTAGCCATAAATATTTACCTGAAGACTCAAGCGGTCAACAAAGAAGAATTAACCGAACCGCCGTCGGGAGAAATTTTAGACAACTTTTCGGTAGCCTCCTGAAGTTATTGTGCCATAATTATTGTACCGTGACATTTGAAGACTTTAGGACCAAAAACTCAGTTGTCGTGGCCTATACCGGTGAAGGAAAAGGTAAGACCAGTGCTGCTTTGGGCCTTATGGCCCGAGCGCTTGGTAATCGTTGGCATGTGGCATTTATCCAATTCATTAAATATTGGGGTGTCGGCGAGCACACCTTTATCCGAGATATTCAGCCACTTTTTAAAGATCAGCTTTATTTCTATAAAGGTGGTAGGGGATTCTACCAGGCACCTGTTGATCTTAGCCCCGAACAACTAACACCCAAGCAGCACCGTTTGGCCGCCCAAGCTACCTACAAAGAAGCACTGGACTGTGCTACAAGTGGCCAATATAACCTAGTCATCTGCGACGAGATCAATAATGCCGTCCATGACGGTCTGCTTACTGAAGCTCAGCTCAAGTCTCTCATTAAAAAACGTGCACAAAACACTAGCTTATGTCTGACAGGGCGTAATTTTCCCAAAACCCTGCTACCGCTCGTGGATATCGCTACCGACATGCATAAAATCAAGCATCATTTCGATGATAAGTACTTGGCTAATAAAGGTATCGACTTTTAAGCAAAAGAGTTACCATATTTAGATGATATCTGGCAAGAATTGATAGCGTGTAAAGTCAATGCCTAAAAAAATACCAGCCATCAAACGCATAAAATCAATAGCCTGGTGGCTGCCTCGTTCAATCGTCACCTACTGGCATAAGAATTGGTGGCACAAAGTAATCTGCGTTGTAGTTACAGTTATATTATTGTGTGTCGGGTTTATGTACGGTGTCGCCCAGTGGTATATCTGGTCAGAGCGCGATCAACCATTAGAGCTTGGTGTCAGTTTTATTGCCGATTATGCAGAATCACTAGGACTTAATCCCCACCAAACATTCCTGGCGATTCTCGACGATTTACACGTCAAAAATGTTCGACTAGTTAGCTATTGGAGTGATATTGAGCCCCAGCCGGGTGTCTACAACTTTTCGGAGCTCGATTGGGAATTCCAACAAGCTGATGCACACGACGTAAAGGTTTCATTATCAATCGGTCTAAGACAGCCCCGTTGGCCGGAATGCCATGAGCCGTCGTGGGCCCAAAGTGAGCCAACAACTGTCTGGGAGACACAATTACTCCAGTTCATGACAACAGTTATTAACCGTTACAAGAATAATCCGGCTCTCGCCAGTTACCAGCTTGAAAATGAGTACTTTTTACAAGCCTTTGGTAGTTGCACCAACTATAGCCGTCAACGCTTAATTACTGAGGCTAACTTGGTGCGTAAACTCGACCCGAAACACACTCTAATTATTTCCCGTAGCCAAAATGCACTAGGGTGGCCGATTGGTAAGCCAAAGGCTGATGAATATGCTATTTCTATCTACCGGCGAGTCTGGACACCAGTTTTAGGGCGCTATATTGAATACCCGTATCCAGCCTGGTATTACGCCTTTTTGGCGGGCATGGAGAAAATCTGGAGCGGCAAGGACACCATCATTCACGAACTGCAGGCCGAACCTTGGGCGCCCAATCAAAAGAACATACCGCAGATATCACTTGCCGAGCAAAATAAATCGTTTAACGCTGCTACTTTACAGACAACGGTCGCCTTCGGGAAGGCCACCGGCATGAAGACTATGTATCTGTGGGGCTCCGAGTATTGGTACTATCGAATGACGGTTCTCCATGATCCGTCAGTTTGGAATACCGCCAAGACAATCTTCAAAACCAACTAGCCAGTAGCATAACCCCTAAAACTGAGGCATACTTAAGCTTATGGGCAAGCAGAAACGCCAAAATACCAAGATAATTCGCAATCGACGGGCTCATTTTGATTATGACTTGGCCGACAATTTAGTCGTGGGTTTAGAACTCAACGGTCGTGAAGTCAAATCACTCCGCATGGGCCACGGTTACCTACGTGGCGCCTATGTAACTGTTAAGGATGGCCAATTATGGCTCATCAACGCCACGATTAGTGGTACTAACGGCATGCCAATACCTGAAGACGAGCAGTCTAGAGCTCGACGACTATTGGCTAAACGTCGAGAAATTGATCAACTGATTGCCACCAAGCAGCAAGGTCGAACTATTGTTCCTTTAGATATTCTGACACAAGGGAGGTATATCAAGTTACGCATAGCTGTTGGCAAGGGCCGAAAACTTTATGATAAACGCCAAATCTTGAAGCGCCGCGAGGCTCAGCGGTCGGTTGACGCCGCCATCAAGCATTTATCTTGAATTAATCACGACCTATAACCAGTTAGAGGCAACGACTAGTAGACTGGATGTGTTATAATGACAACGTCGTAAATGGAGTTTGGTGTTGTCATGTTTTGGGGTGTGGTTATTCTTTTTACCCCAAAATTCGTGCGTTGACTACTAATGCGTAACAATCTTCGCCTCGGGCTAATCGGTTCCTGGGTACCCAAGAAATGCGGTATTGCCACTTTCGGCCGGGATCTAGCCCAGGGCATGCAGGCAAATGATCCCTCAATTGAGGTGTTTGTGGCCGCCGCCGAGGAGCCCAACGATGTTTATCAATATGATGATGCGGTTGTCGCTAAACTCAAAACCGACGATCCACACCAATATACCAATGCCGGCAAATTGTTTAACCAGTTAGCCCCGGACGTTGTACTCCTACAGCACGAATTCGGTCTTTACGGTGGTCATTGGGCCGATTTTACCCACGGCAGTGTCAAGCATCACGACCCAACCGGCGACTATATCTTTGATACGATCGACCATCTTAAGATGCCGGTGATTACGACTTTTCATACTGTTTTGCCATATCCCGACCCGACCAGAAAGGAAGTCACCAGACGGATCTCTGAACGTTCAGTAATCGTTGTTACGATGACTCAGGACTCCAAACGCATTCTCTGCGCTGATTATCAAATACCAGAAAATAAAATCATTGTTATACCTCACGGCGTACCTAAGCAGCCCGAAAAAAACCGAGTCGAAGTCCTAAAAAAACTAGGTTTAGCAGAAGACAAATACTACCTGGTGGTAACGGGGCTGCTGAGCCCCAATAAAGGTGTTGACATTATTATCAACGCCTTGCCGGGCATTTTAATAAATCATCCTGAAGTTCACTTGCTGGTCGTTGGCCAAACCCATCCCCAGGTCATGGCCCACAGCGATGAGACCTATCGAAAAAGCTTAATCGCTCTAGCCAAAGAGCTTAAGGTCGACGGTTCAGTAACCTTTGTTAACCGGTACCTCAAGACCGATGAGTTGATGGAGTACTTATCAGCCTCAGACATTTACTTAACGATTCACCGAGATCCTGAGCAATCCGCTTCGGGTACGCTAGCCTACGCCGTGGGGACCGATTTGGTGACCATTTCAACACCTTATCGCTATGCCCAAGAAATTTTGGCTAATGGCCGCGGTTTTATCGTACCGTTTGAAGACCCCGGCGCGATTGCTATTGCCGTTAACCGACTAATTGAAGATCGAGACTTAGCGACTAGAACGAAAATGAAACTGCAAGCCTACGGCCGGGAAATGCAGTGGCCAGCCGTCGGACAAGCTTACTTAAAAATTATTAAGGATTACGTTAAAGCCGACTATGAATACCCCGTTCTTTGATAGCCTGATTGACGACTTTGGCATTTGGCAGCACACCGATGGCCAAACTATTCTCAAAGAGGAGGGCTATGCTCTAGACGATGCCGCCAGAGGCTTGGTGGCTTGTTTAGCGCTCGGTAAACAAACTCAAGCTGAAACGCTCTTTAGCTACATTCAAAAATCTAGTCACCAAGACGGTTTCTACGGTTTTGCAACTAGCAGTCGGGAGTTCATTAGTTATCCAGCTTCCGATGACGCCGTTGGGCAAACTGTCTGGGCGCTAGGTTATGCCTACTCTTTGGGCTTTCATCCTGAGGAAGCCAAAGCTATGATTAACGATTTGCGTACGACAATCACTAATTTCCCTAATCTCAGGGGCTACGCCTATGCCTTACTGGGTACAATCTATGTTGACCACGAACTATCAACTATCATCGTTAATAAGCTGCGAGCATACTTTAAAAACGTCACCAATGAGTGGTTCTGGCCGGAATCGGTTATGACTTATGGCAATGGCATTATCCCATATGCCTTTTTACGCTACGCGTTGATTTACCAAGACCAAACGACAGCCAAACTAGGTCATCAAGTTCTTGAGTTCGTCCAAACCAAATGTGCCACCGGACGAACCCTAGGCCCGATTGGAAATGACGGTTGGCTCCCTAAATTGGGTAAGATCGCCCCTAGTTATTCACAGCAACCGATTGATTCCGCCTATATGATTTGGGCCTGGGTGGCCGACTACCAACTATCAGGCGACAACCACAGTTTAGAGTTAGCCGGGCAATGGGCCGATTGGTTTAAGGGCCAAAACATTAAACATGCGCCGATGTATGCCCGGCCCACCTTAAAATGTTTTGATGGCATCGACGAAGCGGGCGTGCATTACCACAGTGGCGCTGAATCCAATATCTGCTGGTTGTTATCTTTGAATATCCTCAAAACTCACAGTTGTGTTTGATAAAACTGCCAGAACACTATTAACTGTATAGCAGTTATGCTTAAGCGTTATAAAGACAATCCAATAATTGGACCGGATCCAAACGCTAAGTGGTATTCCAAAAAGGCCTACAACAGCACAGTCATCAAACGTGACGGCACCTATCATCTGCTATTTAGGGGTGTTGGTGATGATTGGGTTTCACGGATTATGCGCGCCGAAAGTAGCGATGGAATCAATTTCACTATTGATAACGAACCGGTAATCGCGCCAGAGTTTCCCTGGGAAGCCAAGGGTTGTGAAGATCCTCGGATAATTTATCTACAAGACAAGTACTGGGTAACCTATACCGCCTTTGATGGCACAACCGGGCGGTCTGCTATAGCTTCGAGCGATGACCTTCAAAATTGGCAAAAACATCATCTAATGTTTCCTCAGCTTGCACACATCCAGCGCGAGAATCTGCCGGGCGACTGGTCAAAATCGGCAGCCATTTTTCCGGAAAAAATTGATGATCGTTATCTACTGCTTTTTGGGGACAACCATATTTGGTCAGCCACATCTCAAAACCTGATAGATTGGGAATCGAGCCCCGTGCCTGTTATAAGTGCCCGGCCAGGCTATTTTGATGCAGCCTACATTGAGATGGGACCACCGCCAATTAAAACAAAGCACGGCTGGCTGGCTCTATATCACGGGATCAACGAATTTAGTGACCATCGGGTTTATAGTCTTGGCGCGGCATTACTCAGCCCATTTGATCCCCTAAGAATAATTTGGCGCTGTTCTAAACCGATTCTTGAGCCGACTGAACCATACGAAATTATCGGTTTAGTCGATCTTGTGCCGGGCGGGTTTGAGGCTTTAAAAAACATCAATATTAACACGATAAACGAGCTCAGTAACAAGCATGTTCTAGGCAAGGCAGTGTTCTGTTGTGGCGCAATACTTGAGGACGAAACTGTTAAGCTATACTATGCAGCGGCTGATACAAGAATCTGCTTGGCGACCATTGATCTTGATTCAATTTTCAATAGCTAGAGTTAGATAAAATTCCAAAACTCGTCCAGTTTACAAAACATTCATAAACCTCTAGAATGGGGCAGTATTATTCCGGGGTAGCTCAGCGGTAGAGCGGGTGCCTGTTAAGCACTAGGTCGCTGGTTCGAATCCAGTCCCCGGAGCCA
>CAZLLA010000012.1:0-29540 GCA_964560315.1 uncultured Candidatus Saccharibacteria bacterium | reverse complement strand
TAAATGCAACTAAATTCTTACAAGTTGTTCAATAATTAATATAAAACTGGCTGGGCATAAGGGATTCGAACTTAGGCAGATTTGTTTAACTGTTACCCTGTAACTAGAAGTTCTATATATTCTTGTGTTTGCAAAAGCGAGGTCGAAGAGGCACGTTCAATAAAAGAAACATTTCTAGCCTTCCAGTCAACATTTTTAATTTGGTCAGCTAGAATAGCACCATCAATTTTTTTAGTTTTTATCACTACCTCAAAAGGGTATCCCTTTATCTTTGAAGTTACTGGGCAAGCTACCATAAGCCCACTTTTCTTATTGTATTCATAAGGCGACAAAACTAGAGCAGGTCGCACCCCAGCTTGTTCGTGCCCTTGCTGAGGAGTAAAGCTTAACCACACTAAATCACCCCTTGAGGGGATATATGCTTCTACCATATTTCTTTACCGACTGGACCACCCCAATCGATCTCGTCATGGACGTTCTCAGAAGTAACTTTTTTCAACAGCTGTTGCATGGTTGGTTTTTTGTGGTTTTTTCGCTCCAAAGTTGCTACTTTGCCATTACTTATAATCTGAAGGTTATTGTCTTCCGAAAGCCCGAGATTTTGCACAATTGCCCGGGGAATACGAATAGCTAAACTATTGCCCCATTTCTTTACCGTAGTCGTTGTTTGCATTATAAATCCTCCTATGAATAGTATATACAAATGTATATACATATGTCAACATTTTTGGTACTCTATATAACTACACTGATAGAGCGAGAGGATTCGAATCTACGAACACTTGAACCACACAATCCAATTACTCGCCAGCGGTCCGTTCTTTAATGCAGATATTTGAGTAATTAGCTTATTTCAAACGGATTGGCAAGTTGCAATTTGTCATCAAAAGATTCAATGCGCATGATTTCATTATGTTTGGCATTCCGCTCACTTCTTGATAGGCTGCCGGTTTTTATTTGATTAGCGCCCGTGCCAATAGCCAGATGGACAATAGTAACATCTTCTGTCTCGCCACTTCTGTGCGAGACGATTGTTCGCCAGCCGTGTTGTTTGGCTAATTGTAAAGTATGAATGGTTTCGGTTAGTGTCCCGATTTGATTTGGCTTGATAAGGATGGCATTGCCAGCTTTCTGATCGATGGCTTGTTGCAATCTATCAGGGTTGGTCACTAGTAAATCATCGCCGACCAGCTGTAATTCTCCCAGCCGTTTGGTTAAATCCACCCAGGCGTCCCAGGCATCTTGATCGAGTCCATCCTCGATTGACAGCATTGGGTATTTTCGGGCAATAGTTTCTAGATAATCAATCATTTCAACGCTATTTAGTTGCCGATCCTCTGTTTTCAAATCATAACTGCCGTCTTTAAATAATTCCGCGGCCGCGACGTCTAACCCATAACCGACATCCACACCCGGCTGGTATCCAGCGGCAACCGTTGCTTGACTTAATAGATCAAACATCTCCGTGTTGGATTTAACTGGGTAGGTAAAACCGCCCTCGTCACCAACCGCGGTAGAAGCACCTGCTGACACAATTTCGTGCTTCAAGGCTTGAAATATTTCAGCCCCCACGCGGATGGCCTGAGCATAGCTTTCGGCCCGCTTGGGAATAAGCATATATTCCTGGAAATCGGCCGAATGGGTAGCGTGTTTACCGCCGTTGAGGAAATTCATCATTGGTAGTGGTAGCGACATCGGCGGATTATGAGCAATATCATTGATATGGGCATACAACGGCAGCTGACGATAATTCGCCGCGGCATGAGCACAAGCCAAGGACACCGCCAAAATAGCATTGGCTCCCAACCTTGATTTATCGGTAGTTCCGTCCAGATCAATCATTTTCTGATCAATCATAAACTGATCATCAGCCATTAAGCCGTGCAGGCAATCAGCTAGCTGGCCTTCAATATTGGCTACTGCTTTCAAAACGCCTTGACCGCCAAAAGGCTCGCCACCGTCCCTCAGCTCATGCGCTTCATGTGATCCGGTAGAAGCTCCGGAAGGCACAGCGGCCCGGCCGAAAAGACCACTTTCCAGCCAAACCTCCGCCTCGACCGTCGGGATACCTCGCGAATCAAGAATCTGCCTAGCTTTTAACCCCGCGATCTTCATGGGCTCATTTTCTCATAGTTCTTATGTATAATAAACAGCGAGATGGCACTGATCTATTGTTATGACGCAACCGAGCTGGATCAAAAACAGCTAGCTGCGGCGTTCCAGGGAACCGATCACCACTTGGAGTTCGTGACCGATAAAATTGAGTCGGCTAATTGTAATCCCGAAGCTGAGGTTGTTTCAGTGTTTATCACCAGTCAAGTTAGCCGGGCAGTGATTGAAGCTATGCCCAAACTAAGACTGATTGCTGGCCGATCAACCGGCTTTAATAACATTGATCTGGCCGCTGCCCAAGAGCACGACGTGACTGTTGTCAACGTGCCGACCTACGGCGAAGCCACAGTGGCCGAATATGTTTTTACCCTGTTGCTAGCGCTACAGCGCAAACTACCAGTGATCCTTAAAACCGAAAAGGAACAGTTCTCGTCCGACAGCCTAATGGGCCGCGACCTGGAAGGCAAAGTTTTCGGCGTCGTCGGCACCGGCCATATTGGCCAAAAAGCTTTGAAAATTGCTGACGGCTTCTCGATGCAGACAATAGCCTATGACGCTTTTCCCAAAGAAGAACTTCAAGCGCAGTACCATTTCCAATACGTTGGACTTGATGAGTTACTGAGTCAAGCCGACATCGTGTCGCTCCATACTCCCTATCTGCCGGCAACTCACCATCTGATGAACCACGACCGGTTAAATAGCATGAAACCCGGGGCCATTTTAGTCAATACGGCGCGCGGGGAACTAGTCGACACCAAGGCCCTAATTGAAGTTCTAGAAAACGGTCAGCTGGGTGGTGCGGCCATCGATGTCATCGAGGGTGAAGCGCTACTAAATTATAGCGAAGAAACGGCTCTGTTGCGCAGTGATACTATCCCAGAAGAGCTGCTGCGGCACAGCGTCGAAATAAACGTCCTGGAAGCTATGCCGAATGTCATCATCAGTCCTCACAATGCTTTCAATACAGTTGAAGCCATTCTGCGGATTAACCAAACCTCCGCCCAAAATATGATTGATTTCTGGTACGGCAAGGTACCCAACAAGGTCACACCGCCCAAACCAGCGCTGGGAAAGTTACTGATTGTTCGTCATACCGAATCGGAATGGAATGCTGTCGGCAAATGGACTGGCCTGTCGGATGCCCACTTGGATGACAATGGCTTTAAGGAAGCGGCTATGTTAGGCCAAGCCCTTAAAAAGCTGGATATCCGTATCGACAACGCTTATTGCTCAGAGCAAATTAGGACCCGAGAAACCCTAGAAGGCATTCTGGATACGGCTCAGCAATTTGATGTCAGTATTGCCGTCAGCCCAGCCCTTAATGAACGCGATTATGGTGAATATACCGGTAAGAATAAATGGGAAGTCGAAAAGCAGATCGGCGAGGAAGCTTTTGATCAAATCCGCCGTGGCTGGGACATACCGGTGCCGGGCGGCGAAACCCTCAAAATGGTTTCTGAACGGGTGACCCCGTTTTATAGCGGGACGGTTCTGCCACTTTTACAGGCCGGGAAAAACGTTCTAATTGTGGCGCACGGTAACAGCCTCAGAGCGTTGGTTAAATATCTCGAATCAATCAGTGATCAAGACGTCAGCCAGCTGGAAATGCTGTTTGGCCAAATTGTGATCTATGATGTGGCGGCTAACGGTCTAAAAGCTAGTTCCGAAGTTGTTAAAATCGACATGACACCGCCTCAAGCCTAGCGGTCAACTTGCGCTTAGTTTGAGCAGACTATTTAGGATTTCACTGGTCACGGCGTCGCGCGATAGAGCACCGTCAACCGTTATAAGCAGTCCTTTATCTCGGTAGAACTCAATCACTGGTTGGGTTTTGGTGTTGAATTTCTGTAGGCGGGTATCTAGTACGCTTTGCCGATCGTCGGACCGCTGGCCGCGGTCATGCTGAGCCTGAGCTGTCTCAAAACGATGCCAGACTTCGGTTTCGGGGAGATCTAGCATGATGACCGCTTGAAGAGGATGTCCCGAGCTGGCCGCTGCCTTCATGACGATTGGTTCTTCGCCATGGGCTCGTCCGACGGCACTAAGAATCAGCGGTTTACGGCTATACTCCGGTCTCGATAAGTAGGGCAGGACCAGATTCTCATAAAAATCAGACGGAACAATTCCGCCGCTGGCCAGGATCTGCTTGATTTTTTCCGGATCATGGTGCGTTCTCAGAATGTCACCGCCGGCTATTAATACACCGTCAAATAAGTCGGCTAGAATGCGGCCCTGGGTGTCTTTGCCGGAGAAAGGACAACCAAATAGATCTATCGAGCCGGTTCCCAGCCAATTAGTAATTGCTTTAACTTGCTCGTTCATTAAAGCCAATTATACCAGCTCATTTATCAAGCGCATGACTTAGATCAAAGCGCTAATGATCGGTAAGCTGTTATAATGACAGTTGAAAAAATAATCGGGTAAACAAATATGTATAAATATATAAGGTTCTTCAAAGAAATATCGATTGCTGACATTCCCCAGGTCGGCGGTAAAAATGCCTCACTCGGTGAAATGTACCAATACCTGGCTCCCAAAGGCGTCAAATTGCCTAACGGCTTTGCTACTACCTCACAAGCTTATTTTTACTTTCTTGATCAATCTGGCGTTAAAAACGAAATTACCAAAATTCTGGCCGGCTTAGATGTGCATAACGTCAGAAGCTTAGCAAAGAAAGCCGCCAAGGTTCGTTCATTAATACTGAAAGCCAAACTGCCCAAAGATTTTGAAGCCGAGATTATTAGGGGCTACCACGAATTAAGTGAAGCTTGTGGCCGGCCTAATTTAGTCGTAGCCATTCGGTCTTCAGCTACCGCCGAAGATTTGCCTAACGCCTCTTTTGCCGGTCAGCAGGAAACTTATTTGAATGTCCAAGGCGAAAAGAAGGTCCTGTTTGCCTTGAAAAAATGTATCGCTTCATTGTTTACTGATCGGGCGATCGTCTATCGGGAAGAAGCTCATTTTGATCATATGAAAGTTGCTCTTTCGGTCGGCGTCCAGCAAATGGTGGCCCGACGATCCAAAGCCGCCGGGATCATGTTTACTATCGATACCGAATCAGGCTTTAAAAATGCGGTCATCATCAATTCGATCTACGGGCTGGGCGAGAATATCGTTCAAGGACATGTCAGCCCGGATGAGTTTGTCGTCTTTAAGCCGACACGGGCTATCCTCAAGAAGAAAGTCGGTGAGAAGAAAGAAAAGATGGTACCGGTCTTTGGTGGCCGGACCAGGAATGTGGCCGTTCCCAAAGCCGAACGGGATAAGTTTTCGATTACTGATGAGCAAGTCAAAATTTTGGCCAACTGGGGTATGGAAATCGAAGCCCACTACGGCAAACCGATGGATATGGAATGGGCCCTCGATGCCGAGGACAACCAATTGTATATTGTTCAAGCCCGGGGCGAGACAGTCGTCTCCAGGCAAAACGTTAATGTGGTTGAAGAATACCATTTGACGGAGACCGGTCCATTGATCGCTACCGGCACCAGTGTCGGCAATAAAATCGGCACCGGTAAGGCCTGTAAAGTTCTGAACGTTAAGAATATCGAGTTGTTTCATAACGGCGATGTCCTGGTGACCGAAATGACCGACCCGGACTGGGTGCCGATCATGCAGCAAGCCAGTGCCATCGTCACCAATAAAGGTGGCCGGACCTGTCATGCCGCAATTGTTTCCCGCGAACTAGGCATTCCATGTGTCGTCGGTACCAACGATGGCACCCAAAAGATTGCCATGGGCAGTGATATTACGGTTAGTTGTGCGGAAGGCGATGAAGGCCATATTTATGAGGGTGCTCTAAAGTTCAAAGTTGACCGGACCGATATTAAAAACCTGCCGCGGCCGAAGACCAAGATTATGATGAATATTGGCTCGCCGGATCTGGCTTTTGAGTATTCGATGATTCCTAACGACGGCGTCGGATTGGCCCGGGAAGAGTTCATTATCGATTCGCATATCAAGATTCACCCGTTAGCCCTGATCCATTTTGATAGTCTGAAAGACAAGAAGGCTAAAACTCTGATCGGTCAGCTGACTAAAGGTTATAAGAATAAAGAACAATACTTTATTGACAAACTAGCCGAAGGAGTCGGGATTATCGGTGCCGCCTTCTATCCGAACGATGTGATTATCCGCTTCAGCGACTTTAAGACTAACGAATACGCTAATCTAATTGGCGGCCTGGCCTTTGAGCCGAAAGAAGATAACCCAATGATCGGTTGGCGCGGCGCCAGCCGTTACTATGATCCGGCCTACCGTGAAGCTTTTGAACTGGAATGCCATGCCATGAAAAAAGTCCGTAACGAGATGGGGCTGACCAATGTTAAGGCGATGATTCCATTTTGTCGAACTTTAGATGAAGCCCGTAAAGTCCTGGCCGTCATGGAAAAAGCTGGACTGAAACGCGGTGAAAACGGTTTTGAGGTCTATGTGATGTGCGAAATCCCCGCCAATGTCATCCTGGCTGAGCAATTTGCCGATTTGTTTGACGGTTTCTCGATCGGTTCTAACGACTTAACCCAACTGACGCTCGGTGTGGACCGCGATAACCAAACGGTAGCCCACGACTATGATGAAAATAACGAAGCCGTTAAAGAACTGATTCGGCAGGTTATTAGAGTCAGCAAACGCAAGAAAGTGCATATCGGCATCTGCGGACAGGCGCCGTCAGACTATCCGGAATTCGCCCGTTTTCTGGTTGAAGAGGGCATTGACAGCCTGTCACTAAACCCGGATACCGTTGTTAAAACCACGATTGATATTAAAAAAACCGAAGACAAACTAGGCCGTTAAATGCACCAAGGTTAAATTAGTAGTCGGCTTTCAAGCCAGTAAAGCGCCGCCGTCAACGACGATTTGTTCGCCGGTCATATAGTTCGACATGTCGCTGGCTAGAAACAGGGCCACCAGGCCGATATCATCCGGTTGACCGAGTCGATGCATCGGGATTTTAGCCAGAAAGGCTTGGGTCAGGGCAGCTACTTGATCGGGCGGAATGTTGGGATTGGCAACTGACGAACCGGGGGTGACGATACCACCCGGAGCGATGGCGTTAACCCAAATCTGGTGTTCGGCTAGCTCCAAGGCTGCATTCTTGGTAAAGCCCCAGATACCATGTTTGGAAGCGTCATAATGGGCCAGACCAACCGACGAAGGGTGCAGAGCATCAATTGAGCTGATATTAATAATCTTCCCGCCGCCGTGTTGTTTCATCAGCTCGGCGACATATTTCGTGGTTAAGAAGACACTTCGGAGATTAACCTGGATGACTTTATCAAACTGGTCAGCTGTCATTTGAGCTATTGGGGTCGACGGATAAATGCCGGCGTTGTTGACTAAAATGTCAACTGAGCCGAACTTTTCCTGGCAGGGGCTAATCATTCGTTTGACATCTTCTTCGTTCGAGACGTCAACTTTAGTGGTTTCAGCCCGCCAGCCTTTGTCGGTTAATTCTTTAGAGGCTTCCTGGCCTGCCGTCTCGTCCAGATCGGCCATCATCACTCTTGCTCCGGCCTCAGCCAAGCGATAACTAATTCCGTAACCAATACCTTTAGCGCCACCGGTTACGATTGCGGTTTTATCTTTTAGGTTCAGTAAATCTTGTAAACTTTTCATATTTTCTCCCCCAGGTATTCTACTCTAATCCTAGTGATGCGCGACGATAATATTGTCGAACACAGTACCCACGATAAACTACTTGCCGAAAATGGCTTTTATACGTCACTTTATAACAGCAAGTTCGCTGAAGCCATAGATTATATGCAGGGTGCATAAAAACTTTGTTAATTAATTAAAAAAACCATACAATTAACGGTAGAAGATGTGTTCTAGATCACTCAATTTAGAACAGTATTAATGGAGGGACAAACTATCGACGAGACGAAGAAACGATCAAACTGGTTAATATTTACGCTTGTGGCAATAGCCCAGTTTATGGTGGTATTGGACATTTCCATTACCAATGTGGCGTTACCAACCATCAAGCACGACTTACACTTTACTAATAGCTCGCTGCAATGGGTCATCACGGCCTACGCCCTGACATTCGGAGGGTTTCTGTTGCTTGGAGGAAGAGCGGCAGATTTATTCGGTCGGCGACGGACATTGTTAATTGGTATGGCTGCCTTTACGACGTTTTCCTTATTAATCGGCTTATCACATTCAGATACTGAGTTGATGGTTTTGCGGGCTTGTCAGGGTTCAGCCGCCGCCCTGATGTCACCTTCGGCTTTATCGATTGTCCTGACCACCTTTCGCGACGGTCCAGATCGCAACAGGGCCTTAGCCTACTGGTCGCTGGTAGCTTCCGGTGGGGCGGCCATCGGTCTGCTGCTGGGCGGGTTCTTGACCCAATACGCTGGCTGGCGCTGGAACTTTTTTATCAATGTGCCGGTGGGAATCATAATCGTGCTGGCCATCTTCAGAATAGTGCCAGCTCATAAAGCCAGCGAAACCGAACAAAGAAACTTAGACTTGCCCGGAGCGGTGCTTATAACCAGTAGCTTGATTCTGCAGGTTTTAGCTTTTAGTAAGGCCCCTACCTGGGGTTGGCTGAGTGGTTCAACTTTAGGCCTACTGGGCGTCGCGCTTGTCTTGTTGTTGGCTTTTTTGTTCAACGAGGCTCGCTTAGCCAAACATCCCCTGATGCCGCTATCGATCTTGCGGATACGCAATGTGGTGGGTGCCAATATGATCATGGCACCGATGTATGCCACAATGCTCGGCATGTTCTTTGTTATTACTCTCTATGCCCAGACCGTACTCGATTATTCTCCGGTGAGGGCCGGTTTAGCGTTTTTGCCTTTCCCGATCGTGCTAGGCTTTACGGCAACGCGTATCCCTAAATTGGTAGCCCGCTACGGCTTCAAGCGGTTTTTAATTATTGGTCCAGCTTTGGTGGGTATCGCGATGATTTTGTTTAGCCGTATACCGGTCCATGGTTCCTATGTCGCCGATTTATTGCCACCGATACTGATTATGCCAATGGGTATTGGTCTAACTTTTATGCCGGTTTTTGCAGCTGCCACATCAGGTGTGCCGCCCCACGAATCTGGTCTGGCATCCGGGCTAATAACCACCTCACAGCAAATGGGTGGAGCCTTAGGCTTGGCTGTGCTTTCGAGCATTGCAGCGTCTGTTACTGTATCATCTGTCCGCTTGAGCAGAGTGGGGGCACTAGTACATGGCTTTGACCGAGCGCTGCTGGCGGCCGTAGCGTTCATGCTATTCGCGATTGCCGTGACCATTATTGTGATCCGACAAGTTCGCCGAAGCACTGACGATAAACCTCAAGCCGAAACAGCTAGCGCTTGATTTTTACTGATTATGCTACAGCTTTTTGGTAGACTCGGGTGGCCCACCACAAGACTAAAACAGTCAGCGGCGTAATGACGGCAAAAGCTATACCAACGTTGTGCGTAGCGATATGACCGTTGGCTAAATCTCGGCCGGCTTCGACAACATAATACAGCGGGTTAATGTGGGCTATGACGCGCATCCAGCTGGGCGCTAAACTGAGCGGCAACATAACGCCCGCCAGTAGTAAGATGGGCAGGTTAAGACCGGAAACGATACCGCTAATACTCTGGATCTCACCTTTCATGATAATCGCTATGGCCGTAGCCCAAGCCGCGAAAATAGTTAGCATGAAAACCAAGAGGACTGCAAATAGGAGCAGGCCGACTATATGAATATGAAAACCAAACAGCACGCTTAAGGCCACAATCACAGCCGAAGATATTAGCGTCCAGGCATCCCACATTAGTATCGGACCCATCAACAGTGCAAAACGGCTAGCCGGTGTCACCCTAAAGCGTTCAATTAGACCCTTTTTCAGATCAAAGATCGTCGGATAGACCGAGAACAAACCCGCCATGGCAAACAATAGGGCAATGATGCCCGGTAAAAATATCTGCACCACGTCATTGGAATTAAAACCTGGCCCAGAAAGTTTCTTGAGCAGCGGCATAAACAGCACCAAGTACATAATCGGTGTTGCCAGGTTTACAAACAAAAACATCGGGTTGCGCATGTACTGGATAAACGGCCGCATAAACAATAAGCGTAAATCGGTTAAAGTTTTCATTATTTGGCTCCTTCCGTTTGGTTGGTATCACGCAAAGACCGACCGGTCTGGGCTAAAAAGACATCGTCGAGCGACGGCTGGGCCAATGAGACCGTTTCCAGGGTAATTTTCTTGGCTTCCAACAGGGCCATGATTTGTGGCAAGGCGCGAGAACCGTCTTCCACATATAACCTGATGGCATCTTCCTCAATCCGGGCTTCTTTGACAAATGATTCTTTGGCTAGATACTGACGGATATCGTCGACCGTCTTGCCGTCATGCTTCGGCTTGATAATTACGGCGTCACCGGCAATTTTAGCCTTGAGCTCTCGGGGGCTGCCCTCAGCCACAATCTTACCGTTATCCATAATGGCCAATCGATCACTTAAAGTGTCGGCTTCATCAAGGTAGTGTGTGGTTAAGAAAATGGTCGTGCCTTCATCGCGCAGCTTGAGGACCTGAGTCCATAAATTGGCCCGGTTTTGCGGGTCAAGGCCGGTCGTTGGCTCATCCAGAAATAGGATATCTGGTTTGTGCATTATTCCCGAAGCGACGTCCAATCGTCGTTTTTGGCCGCCGGAATAAGTTATTATTTTACGATCAGCAAATTCATCAAGTTGCAGTAGTTTAGTTAATTCGGCCGCTCGTTTTTTGGCTTCAGCCAGCGTCATGCCGTAAAGACGACCCTGTAAAATCAGGTCTTCTAAACCAGTCGCTTCCTCGTCGGCGCCGCCCAACTGGCTGATATAACCAACATGCTTGCGAACTTCGCCAGGTTGCTTGCGGACATCGTAACCAGCTACCAGGGCCGTGCCGTTGTCAATTGGCAGTAATGTCGTCAACATGCGAAGAGTGGTCGTCTTACCGGCGCCGTTAGGTCCCAAAAACCCAAAAATCTCGCCGTACTTAACTGCTAGATCAACCCCATCGACGGCCTTGAGGGTCTGCTTTTTGACAGTGAATGATTTCTGAAGATTTTTTGTACTGATGACTAAGCTATTCACGTAAGCACTCCTTTTGAAGTATTTTACACCTTAAATATGCAATAACTAAGCTTAAACTTTACACCTATAGGTCCGTACGGTAGTGGTGCAAAAACCGCTACCACTATGGCTTTGAGGCTTCGCTCCATCTGATCATTGGCTATCCGACAAAGGTATAACCCTAAAACCGCAGTGGCTCGTGGCTTATTCCCATCTAAAGTAACGAATGGCCAGGAAGCTAAAAATTAAAGTATAAATCGCCAGACAGAGCAGGGCTTGGCCAGAGGGGAATACCCCTTGCATCGAGTTTTGGACGGAGGCCACCGAGGCTCCCAAAGGGGTCCAGTTGCTAATGTTGAGAAGAACTGGCGGCATAATCTCCCGCGGCACCCACATACCACCGAAAAAGATCATCATGTAAAACAATAGGCCGCCCTCAGTCCTTGAAGCGTTGTTGTTTTTAGCGACGGCCGCTATCCACAGCCCGACAGCAAAGATAGATGTAATGGTCAGCAAGATGGCGAGCAAAAACCCCGGGATATTTTTAGGTGCGGCTAAACCAAAAGCAGCCATGCCGACCACAATGATCAGTAACAACCCGAGAACGGCGATGCCAAGGTTGACTATCAGTTGGGCGGCTAGTAGCCAAGACGGCGGGACAGGGGTGGTGGATAAGCGCCGCAAAATGCCTTGTTCGCGGTAGGTGACTAAACTGTTGGGTAGCGACAGAAAGCTGATAGCTGCCACTGACAAGCCCAGCAGGATCGGGACGGCCAGTGCAAAATAAGATATGCCGCCAAAGTCTTTTTGGTTTTGATGCAGCGACGGTATGCTGCCGAAGATGACTAGTAATAAGATCGGTAAGCCGAGGCCTAAACCTAGGGCGTAGGGCACTCGCTTAGCTAGCCGGAACTCATTGATCAAGACCTTGCCGAAAGCCTTCCGGGAGGTGTCTGGTAGAGAGGGTATTTGCCAAAAGCTCATTGCGGTTTTACCCCTTCTTCTTGATGAATGTGGTGGCCGGTTAGTTTGACGAAAGCGTCTTCCAGATTAGCGGTCTCGATTTGAATGTCTTCGGCTTCGATGCCTAATTTAGACAGCGTCAAAACGATAACGTTAACCAGCTCACCCGAGCCGACAACTTCAACGTGCCTGCCCCGATGCTCCAGCGTTTTGACTTCGGGCAGTTTAGTTAAGACCTCGTCTTTAAACGGTTTGGAGGGTGTAAAGATGATCCGTTTGCCGCCAGCGACCTCCTCAGCTAGCCCATGCGGGCTATCCAAGGCGATGATACGCCCATTATCGATCAGAGCCACGCGGTCGCAGAGACGCTCGGCTTCTTCCATAAAGTGGGTCACCAGGATGATCGTGGTGCCTTGGTCACGGATTTTTTGGATCAGCTCCCAACAATCACGTCGGGCTTGGGGATCGAGGCCAGTGGTCATTTCATCGAGTACGGCGATCTTTGGCTGACCGACGAGCGCTAAAGCCACCGACAGCCGTTGTTTTTGACCCCCAGACAGCGTTTTATAATAGGCATTCAGCTTATCTTCCAAACCTAAGCCGATAGCCAGTTCTCGGCCGTTAGCCGGCGATTGGTAAAACGATTGGTAGAGGTCTAAAATCTCCCCGACTTTTAATTTGTCCTGTAAACCACCTGACTGCAGTTGGACACCGACGATAGCGTGTAAGGCTTCACGGTCTTTACTGGGGTCCAGCTTCATTAGGCTGATAGTCCCGGAGTCGGGCTGACGCAGGCCGGTCATACATTCTACAGCCGTCGTTTTGCCGGCCCCATTGGGACCTAAAATGCCGAAAATCTCACCAGCTTTGACCGTAAAAGATACGTCATCTACCGCTTTGACAGGACCATAGGTCTTACAAAGATGCGAGACGACGATGGCTTCATCTTTGTCATCACGCGCCTTTTGATTATTGATCGGACTCACAACTAAAGTTTAACAGCTTTTGGTCTGGTTCATTATGTCTTACAAGTAGAGTCTATGTTTTTCGATGTACCTTTTGATGGCCGGGCTGACAAGTCCATCCAATGATCTGCCCGCTTTAGCGCTCTCTCGAACCGCCGTTGATGATATATCACTGCTGGCCTTGGTCTCTATGGTTCGGATGCCATTTCTTTCGGGTAGCTTACCATCACCTCTTTTTATGATGACCATATTGAGCTCAGCTTGTAATCTGTCACCGTCTTCCCAGGTCGGCATGCTGTTATACGAATCAACCCCAAACACATACCAAAAATCAACTGACGGGTATTGGCAGATCAGTGCTCCAATGGTTCGACTGGTTTGAGTTGGGGTAGGAAGTCTCAGCTCGAAGTCGGTGATCCGCAGGCGAGGGTTATTTTTAAAGACTTGATGCTTGACTAGCTTTAACATCTCCAGCCGAGTTTGGCTGTCTGAATCATGGTGCTTGTCGGTTCGTTCTCCTGAAGGCATGGCCCAAATTTCACTAAAGCCAGGTAATTTGAGACAAGCCGAGATGATAGCCTGGTGGGCTAGGGTAGGGGGGTTGAAGTTCCCTCCGTAGATTAGTACTTGCTGATTAATTAATCTATTCATAATGAGTGTTAACGTATACTTGACACTAACTATAGTATACCCTATGATTGAAATAGTAAATGTAATAATTACACTAAGGATCAATTATGTATGAAAAAGCTTATCAACCAAGAGAATCCTATATAAGGGTTGCCACAGCCTGCCCTGAAGTCCACGTGGCTGACGTCGATAAGAATTTGCAGACGATTGGTCAATTGTATCTATCGGCCACCGAGCAAGACGTCAGTTTGCTGGCGTTTCCCGAGATGTCACTGACTGGTTACACGGTCGGTGATCTGGTCCAGCAGACGACTTTGCTCAATCAAGCTGAGACGGGCGTAGCGCAGCTGGCGGAATTAACTAGAGACAAAAATACAGCTATGGTGGTTGGCTTGCCTATCAGGTTTGGTAATGCTCTGTATAATTCAGCTGCTTTACTAGCCGAAGGTCAGGTGAAGGGAGTCATTCCCAAAATTAACCTGCCAACTTACGACGAATTTTATGAGGACCGCTGGTTTAAGACCTGGGATGGGCCGGATACAACCGTCAAGATTAACGGCCAGGAGGTCCCGTTTGGCAATAATATATTGTTTGATATCGCCGGCACGAAAGTCGGGATTGAGATTTGCGAGGATCTTTGGGTAGCCCAGTCACCGAGTATTCGGCTAACCGAACAAGGAGCGCAGATCATTGTTAACCCATCAGCGTCACCTGAACAAGTTGGTAAGGCTGAACGAAGGAAGCAGTTGGTTGCTATCCAGTCCGGTAAATTATTTAGTGGCTATCTCTACGCTGGCAGCGATGTTAGCGAGTCAACGGCTGAAATAGTCATGGGCGGGCACCAAATTATTGCTTTAGACGGCCAAATTCTGGCTGAGAGGATACCTTTTGGCCAAGCGGAACTGACTATTACGGATCTAGATATCGATCATATCGAAGCTGATCGACGGCGCCATCACGTGGCGACTCATCTAGGTAGTCTGGTGGTTCAAACTAGCATCGTTAGAAGCCAAGAGGATTTATTAACGCGGGTTGAGAGAAACCCATTTTTGCCCAACGAATCGGCTGACCGGCGCCAAGAACGGCTCCAGTCAGCGATCGCTATTCAGGCCAACGGCCTGGCCAGGCGAATGCGAGCTACGTACCAGGAAAAAGTCATTCTAGGTCTCAGTGGCGGGCTTGACTCAACGCTCGCCCTATTAGTCGCCTTGGAAGCGGCCAAGATTTTACACAAACAGCCAGGCTCAATGATCGAAACTCTTACCATGCCAGGTTTTGCTAGTAGCGACATGACCCAGCACAATGCCCAAACGCTAGCTAACTCGCTTGGTGTTCCTAATCGAGTCTTTCCCATCAATGAATTGGCCGAAGCTGAGCTAAAACTACTTGAGCACAGCGGTGAACAAGACATCACCTATGAAAATGTTCAAGCCAGAGCCCGGACCAGCCTGCTTTTTAATTACGCCAATCTACACGGTGGTATGGTACTCGGGACAGGCGATTTAAGTGAAATTGCCCTCGGCTGGTCAACCTATAATGCCGATCAGCAGAGTCACTATAACGTCAACGCCTCGATTCCCAAGACCATGGTCAAGCATTTGGTTGCTTATTTAGCCGAACAACCAGACTACTTGGTTGCCAGACAGACACTAGCTGCCATCATTGAAACACCAATCTCGCCAGAGCTAACCAGCCACCATGATGACAAGATATCCCAAACCACTGAAGACATTATTGGTCCCTATGAACTCCACGACTTCTTCCTGTATAGCCTAATTCGATGGGGCGACACCCGAAGCAAAATAGAATACCTGGCCAATCAGGCCTTTGCGGATGTCTACCAACCAGCCGAAATCAATAAATGGCTAGGTGTTTTCCTAAACCGCTTCGCGCGGAGTCAATTTAAACGTGAGACGATGCCGAACGGTCCTAAAGTAGGTAGTGTTAGTCTCAGCCCCCGCGGCGACTGGCGCATGCCGTCTGATCTGCACAATGCTGCCTTATGGGAATAATATTTAATGAGAGTTATACTGGACGTGTATGAGCTACACTTATGTCGCACCGACGTTAACGGAAGATAATGTAATTTTTCAGCTGATCAACAACCAGCTGACAGTCTTGTTAGTCAAACGAGGCAAGGAGCCATTCAAGGGACAATGGGCCCTACCCGGCGGCTATAACGCGGCTGGTGATACCACGACCGATGCCATGAAAAGGGTATTACTGACCAAAACCGGCATTAAAATGAGTGAGCTGCGCTTTGTTGAACAGCTTTATACCTTTGACACGGTCGCCAGGGACCCCCGTGGTCATGCGGTCAGCGTGTCTTATATGGGTTTATGCCGTGATCTGGAACCTAAACACACAGCCTCGACCGAGAACCCGGTATTCGTGCCGGTCAAAGACCTGCCCGAGCTAGCCTATGACCATGCTAGTATTGTCAATTACGCTCACGAACGACTGCAATCGAAGGTCAACTACAGCAACGTCGTATTTGCCCTGTTACCGGATAAATTTACACTGACTGAACTGCAGTCAGCCTATGAGGCAATCTTTGGCCACAAGCTGGATAAGCGTAACTTCCGCAAGAAGTTCTTATCGCTCGAATTGATCTCGCCAATCAAAAAACTGAAGAGGGAAGGGGCTCACCGACCGGCCCAGCTCTATGCTTTTAATAAGCAGGGTCTTCAAATTTTGACACGTAGTTTCGAGTAGGCTTAGAAACTAAGCCAACTCTTTATAAATAAGTAAATTCACCGCCCTTTCAAAAGAATATTATAGTTAGTGTTGACAGTACACATACTGCAGAGTACCCTACTATTAGGTACTTAGTGTATAAAGTACAATAACAGTAAGGAGAACACCATGAATACTCTTGAATCATATAACCGAGTCGTAGCCGTTGGTGTGGATATTCAAAATGATTTCATACCAGGTGGTAGCCTGGCCGTCAGTGGCGGCGACGAAATTGTTGAGCCTTTTAATAAGGTGGCTAGCTGGGTTCGGCAACAACCCGAAGGTGTCGTTGCTTTGACGCGTGACTGGCACCCTAAAGAGACTAACCACTTTGGCAATCCACCCGACTTTGACAAAACCTGGCCGGTCCATTGCTTAGCCGAAACCCCAGGCGCAGCTTTTCACCCTAATCTTTTGGTGTCGGCCGGCGATCCAATAATCAGTAAGGGAACCGTCCCCGATCAGGACGCCTACTCGGGTTTTCAAGGGGAAACCAGTGGCGGCATAACTCTCGAAAGGATTATTCGGCCAACAGCTCACGAGAAAGTGGCGGTTTTGATCGGCGGTTTGGCGACCGATTACTGTGTTAAAGCTACGGTCTTAGATTCACTTCGGTTTGCCGGACAATTTGACGAGGGCGAAGTTGGTATTTATGTTCTGAGCGACGCCATTCGAGAAGTGGCGCCAGAAACTGGTAAAGAAGCCAAACGAACCATGTCGGAAGCCGGTGCCAGGTTTATTACCACCGCCGGGCTGCTCAACGGCCAGGTTCTTGAAGTGCGAGGCCGACAATGAACACCCTAGAAATGGCGCCCGTGGGTTTAGCGCCGGTCGAAGTCGGTCCGCTTCAAGAATCGTCCAGATTGTCTAGTGGTTTAGACTATTACAAACCGACGATGAGCCAATTGGCTTTCGAAGTCGAGCCGGACGCTGAAGTCACTTTCACTTTTCATAACCGTGGCGAACAACGTCTGCTAGATTACGTTGATCCAGCCAGCTTACGGCAAAGGCTTGATCAATTAAAAGACAACGGCTTTAGTGAAGCGGAGCTCGGCTATCTTGGCAGTCTCAAAGACAGCACGGGCAGTAATATCTTTAATCAGGCTTACTTAGATTATCTACGAAGCAATGAACTACCACCGGTGAATATCGGCTACGACGCCGAACTGGATGATCTGACGATCGATACCACCGGCGTTTGGCCAATGGTGACTTTCTGGGAGACGGTCATCATGTCCGAGGTTAATGAAGCCTACTTTGAGAATTATCTCGTTTCACAAAATATTGATCCGTTTGCAGTCTACGAAGAGGGCGATCGCCGGCTGAGCGAAAAAATTGCCATCCTCAGGGCCAACCCAGATATAAAATTCTCAGACTTTGGCACTCGGCGGCACTTCTCGCTACGTTGGCACAAACACGTCCTGGAGCGCCTCAATGATGAATGCCCCGAGAATTTTTTGGGGACAAGTAACGTCGAGTTTTCTAATACATTCGGCAAAAAACCAATCGGCACCTTTGCCCATGAGTTACCAATGGTTTTTGCTGCCTTAGCCGATGCTCGCGGTGAAGATGTTCGGCAATCGCACAATGCCTTACTTAAGGCTTGGTTTGAGCGCTACGGCGTCGACTCGTCGACTGCCCTAACCGATACTTTTGGCACGGATTTCTTCTTTGCAGACTTTTCAAAAGATCAGGCGGCCAACTGGAAGGGCTTAAGGCACGATTCAGGTGATCCGTTTGAATTTGGCGAAAAAGCTCTGGCTTTCTATCAGAAATCAGGCATTGATCCGCTGACCAAGACGATTGTCTTCAGTGACGGCCTAGATATCGATCAAATCTTAGCCATTCATGATCATTTCAAGGGTCGCATTAATATAGTTTTCGGCTGGGGCACGACGCTGGACAACGACTTGGGAATCAGGGCGCTAAACATCGTCATGAAGGCGACTCATGTGCTCGACGCCAGGACGGGGAACGAAGCCGATACCGTCAAGATAAGCGACAGCGTTGGTAAGCATATTGGTTCTTTGGCACTAGTTGGGCTATACCAAAACGTTTATTTTGCGGCGCAGGCAGCTTAAAGTCATGGAAAGAATTTCTGGAGAAGGCTCGTCAGACACTATGGCTCGAGACACCCAGCTTGAGTTGCTTAAAGCTAGCTTACAGCGCGGGGTCTACCCGGGTTATCCGTCGTTTAGGGACAGGTTATTCATGGCAGAAGCTGACCTTAGCTATGCACTAAACGGCGGGCTTATTTTGCCTAAAGGCCCCTGGGAGGTCGAGGCACACCAAAATCAAGTCGGGGGGCCGGCCACTGAACAATCAGTCGATAACCTTGGCGGCGAAATAGATGCGCAGGGCCATCCTCTACACCCTTGGTTTAGACAGATGGTTAGCGATCCTGGCCTAGGTGTCGTGACGGGCAAGGGCGCCTATTGGCATTGGGGTAAGAATCTAACGGCTGACCCAGTCGTCATTTACCGCGGCTGTATCCTGCTGGTGAAACGCAATGTCACGGATAGTTACTCGCTACCAGGCGGCTTTAGGGACGGTGGGGAAGATCCTGATTTTACGGCTCGGCGGGAAGCGCTCGAAGAAACAGGCATTGCTATACCGCCAGAAACCATCGCTCAAAGGGTTTATTCAGGCCCGGTTGTCGATACCAGGGTCACAGCCAATGCCTGGCCAGAAACGACGGTTTATGCCTACCTGATTGATGATCAAGCAATGCTCAACAACCCAAGAGGGTCATCAGAGAACTCGGCCTCCCTTTGGTTGCCAATCGATGAGTTAGGTAATCAAATGCTTTTTGGGTCACATCGATTCCTGGTGCAACAAGGCTTGTGCGCATTAATAAACAGCTAAAAAGTACTTGCACACACCATAAAGTAAGTATATAGTGTAATATGTACACTAACTAAGGTATGGGATAAGAGCGTTGGCATGTCGGCTCACCCATACAGGAAGAAAGGTTAAACAAATGTCAAACAATACAGCAACTTTTAAAAAACGCCGAACTCGAGATATCGTTGAAAGTATCGTGATCGGGATTGTCCTAACCGGACTATCATATGTCGTCGGACTGATCTTCGGCTGGATATCAATTCGTAGCTTTGGCTGGCTCGGCTGGTTCGAAGTCTTTGCCGTCTTTACGTCATATGCCAGCACTTGGCTATGTGTCAAAGAAAGGCGGCTTAACTATCCATTGGGAGCAATTTCCTCGGCCGCCTATGCCTATTTGTTCTACAAGACTGGTCTGCTATCAAGCGCCCTACTAAACGCCTATTTGGTACCGACGCTTATTTATGGCTGGTATCGTTGGCGGAAGGACGTTATTACCCGCCCGGTGACTCACGTCATGCTGAAGTGGATCCCAGTTTACTTGGCGGTTTCCGGTTTAGGTTACGCTGGGGCGGCATTGCTGAGTCAACATTCAGGTGGCACCATGGCCTGGACAGATTCGGTTATCTTGGCCGGTAGTATCCTGGCTCAGTTTCTGCTCGATAACAAGAAACTAGAGAACTGGATTATCTGGGCCATTGTCAATATTTTCGCTATCTACACCTATGCATCGACTGGTCTGGCACTGGTGGCTGTGCAATACGTGTTCTTTCTAGGTAACACCGTTTTTGGCTACATAATTTGGCAAAGGAGTATGAATCATGAAAAGAGCATTCGTCTTGATGACGGCTATGCCCCCGACAACCGGGCACTTACAGCTGGTCCAATTCGCTAATCAACTGGCCGAAAACGGCGTGGTAGTGATTTTATCTACCCAGCCCGATGAACCATTAGCGATTGAACGAGTTACGGCTTTTCGGAAAGCCGTGGCCAGTCATAATCTGAAAAAAGTAAAAATAATTCACCATCATGAAACCATACCACAGGATCCCAAAACACCAGGCTTTTGGAAAATATGGCAAGAAATAATGATCAGATTTGGTGTAACTGATACCGACTATATAGTTGCCAGTGAGCCTTATGGTCAGCGTTTAGCGGAGATTACCGGAGCTCAATTCTTTCCCTACGATATCGATCGGACTATTAATAAAGTGAAGGCGACGCCAATTAGAGATGATCCCATCATTAATTTTGCCAGCATGCTACCCGAATTTCAGATCTATCTAAGAACGACAGTCACTGTCTTCGGGGCCGAGTCAACCGGAAAAACAACGCTTTCCAGGCAAATAGCCAATACACTGAATTGTCCGTGGATTTTTGAATATGCCAGGCCTTATCTTGAGCGCACTGTTAACGAGATTACGCCTCGCTCAATGACAGCCATTTGGAAAGGTCAAGCAGCCTTGCAAAGACAGATTCAAGATATTTCGAATAGTCCGTACATCATTCAAGATACTGACCTATTTTCAACGGTCGGCTATTGGTTGTTTCCGCACTGGCAGAAGCGGCTCGGTAAAATGCCCGCCGGCTTGCTCAAAGACGCCGAGGCCTTAAAATCCGATCTCTATATTTTTACGAAAAGTAATATTCCGTTTGAAAAAGATCCCTTGCGCTACGGTGGCGATGTAAGGGAGGGCTCCGATGACTATTGGTTAGCTATTTGCAAGAAATATAAGCTACCTTACGTCGTGCTAGAAAGCCCTGATCCGACTATCAGGTTAAGCCAAGCCGTAGACGCCATTCAAAAGTTAGCCGACAAAAAAACCTCGCGCTTGAGTTACGATCGTCATGGTTTCTAGATTAAGCAACAATGACTATTTTACGATAAATAATTCTTTCCAATAGGTTCTCTTCTTTTCTGCGTGATGGTATAGAACCCTTAAGTGTCGCTTTTTAAAGATTGTTTCTAGCTCGCCTTTCTTGAAGTAGCTATTCCAATGAATTTTCGAGCCCTGCCTAACCCCCAGGTTTACACGGATGTCCCTATAAACTAAGTCTAGCTTAGCGAATAGATTTTCGTATGTCTCTTCGATAAGAATTACTCTCTTGGATACACGATTCATCTCATCAAAGATTTCTAAAGGATTTGGCGTATGGTGCAAAACGTAAGTACATACCACACAGTCAAACGACCTATCTTTGAATGGAAAAATCCGACCATCGTAAATAATTACTTTGTTTTTGCTTAGGTTGTTAGTTTGTATGTCAAGGATTGATAGATTGTGCTTGGTCTTCTTTATGAAGGAAGAAAGATAGCCCAGGCCTTCACCGACTTTTAGCACATTCTTGCCAAGAAACGGTTGAAACCTTGAAAACCATTTCTTGTCATCCTCATACAAATACTTACGTAATTTGCCAGTAGCTTTCATCGCCGGTTCATAGTCTCTTTACTGTTACACATTCTACATGATGAGGTGTGACGGTCTAGAGTGAGGTATCAAATTTATTTTAGTCGGTTGAAGTGTCTGAATCAGAAGCCGACTTAGAGTGATCGGCTGGCCGATGGCCTGGCCACCAGATTGAATAACCGAGAATAGCTGACAGGCTGGGGATGAGCAGTGGGGCAATCACAAAAGCTGACAGCAGGACGCCGATAGCAATGGCCGACCCCATTTGGTTTAAGAAACCAATGCCTGCCAGTAAGAGCGAGCCAAAAGTAGCTGCCAGTATAATACCGGCCGAGGCTACCGTGGCGCTGCTATGTTCAATCGTTAAATCGGCCGCCTCACGCGGATGATGGCCCTCACGAACCTCTTCCTTTAACCGAGTAATCGTCAGAATATTATAGTCAGTGCCGATAGCTACCACAAAAATGTACATAAAGAGCGGGATAAAGAAAATCAATCCGGGGTCACCGCTGAGCCGCAAAAAGATTAGGGTCGTGGTGCCTAGGGTGGCTAAATAGGCCAACCCAACGCCGAACAGTAAAAAGATGGGGGCCACCAGACTGCGCAGTAAGACGGCTAGGATAATGAAGATAAAGACCGCCGCAATCGGAAAGATAACTCGTAGGTCGCGGGTCGTGATGGCTTCAATGTCGGCATAAATAGCGGTTGTACCGCCGACATAAACTTTATCGCTGCCGATACTAACACTGTGAGCAGCCGCTCGGATCGGGCCTGACACTTCAGTGATCGCTGTATTGCTGTAGGGATCATTCTTTAAAATAGCATCGACCACGGCAATTTTGCCGCTGGGGGTAATAACTGGTGGCAAGACAGTGGCGATACCCTCCGTCTTGAGCAATTTTTGTTCCAGTGGTTTTAATAGTTTTGGTGTTAGGACGGTCTGACCGGTAACGTAAACCTGAGCTGGGTTAGTCTCACCGGGTGGGAAAGCGGTCAACAGGTCATTATAACCGGCTGCCGATTCGGTACCGACGGGCGGTTTACTGAATGAGCTGAAGTCAGTTTTATAACCGAATACAAAAGCTCCCAAGACGAGTAAAGCTATGATAACGACACTAGCCACACCGACCGGCCAGCGGGCCACCCAACCACCGATTTTCTTATAGATGGTGGGAGTCAGCGACTTACCCCGCCAAGCCTTACTGGGCCAGAATATTTTGGGCCCGATAATGGCTAACAGCGCCGGCACCAAAGTTAGGGCAGCCAGCATCATGACAATCACACAGATCACCAAAGCTGGAGCTAAGGTTGAAAAAATACCAAAGCTGGCGAAAAACAGCGCCGAAAAGGAGCTGAGCACCACTAGGGCGGCTGATAAAATTGCCAGCCCGGCTCGCGACAGAGCAAACGAAACCGCCCGGCGGGTATAATCGCCGCCACGCAGCCGCTCCCGGTAACGGAAGAGCAGGAACAAAATATAATCAGTGCCAATACCGAATAAGACTACCGTGAAGATAATGCCGAGTTGTTGGTTGATCCGGAAGCCGAATAATTTACCGGCATCGGCAATCAAGGCGCTGGCGATAATATCGACCACGCCGACTGATAAAACCGGCAGCAGACCGGCAAAGGGACTGCGGAAGATTAAGGCCGGTAAGATGAGCACCAGTAGAACAGTAACAATGCTGACTATTTTTAGTGCTCGGTTGGCTGAACCGGAGATATCGTAAGCCGATGACTCTTGGCCGGTAACGTTAGCTGCCAGATCAGTGCCGACTAATTGCTGCTTGACGTTGTCGCGGACGGTTGCGACGGTATCAATGGTCGCTGTAGCATTCGGATTACCGGCGTAAATAATGGTGGCCAGCTGGACTTTGCCGTTGGTGGCTAATTGCTGCGAACTGGTGGTGATAAGAGCAACATGCGACAGATGTTTAGCTGATAGGCTAGACACTATCCGATCGATCGTTTGTATATCTGAAGTCTTAAGTGGGCCTTCATCAGCTTTTTTGAAAACAATCAGATCACTGCCATCCTGAGCGTAGGGCGACATCTGCTTAGCGACGTTTAGCGCTTTAATTGATTCGTATTTTGACGGTATGAAGTTATTTTCGTTGGTACTCTCAACACTACTTAACGGTGGGGACAGACTAACGATTAAAGCGGCAGCCACTAACCATATGGCTAGAACAAGCCAACGCTTCTGGACAATAAAATCGCTCAATCTCTTCATTCTTGTTGCTAGTTTTGCTAAGTTTATTTAAAACACTTGTGCTATAAGACTGTCAGCACAAGCGCAGCTTCAGTATATAGAATAGTGTAGTGTCCTCAAAGTATTTCTATGAGTAGTGTCAAGGACCCATTTTTTCGGACACATTCGTCTACAACCTAGGCGACCACTAGCTCTTGTTGTTTGGCAAGGTACTGTCTGGGAGCCATCTTGAGGGCTAAGTGTATCCGGTAGGTGTTGTAGATATACAGTTGTAAGTGAATGGCCTCCACTAATTGGCCAACGGTTTCAAACCTCTCCGGGTCATCTAAGTCAACCTTGAAGCCATTATAGAAGCTCTCCTGGTAGCCATTCTGCCACGGACTGGCCTTGGCACTGTAGCTCATGTTAATACCGCAGTTAGCGGCTAACTCCATGTAGATTTGAGATAGGTACTCGCTGCCCCGGGCGGAGTGTAGAATATGGGGTCTGCCGTGACTTTCCAGAGCATCGTAGAAAGCGGCTGCTATGAGGGCTGTGTCATGACGGTTAGAGATGTGGTAGCCGACAATCTCTCTAGAATATAGATCCATGGCTTAGTCAAGGCAAATGCCGTTAGGCAAGTTGTGACGGCCTTAAGAAAATATCATCGTGACAGAGCCATGGTTATAACTAACAGTTTCTATAGCAATGTAGCCAAAGAACTAGCCAGTAGTAATAATTGTGCTCTTGTCGACCGGAGACAGTTAAGCGATTGGCTGATCTAAACGGACAGTTATTATACTTCTTCTGATACTATAATGTTATTCAGGTTAATCATAAGAGGTGGTTTCAACTACTTGGTAATACGCTGATGCTGGCAAAAATCAATAAACTGACCAATTGGCAAGCTGCACTCATTATTGCAATCCTCGGATTTGCAGTTTATTTCACAGGTCTGCATAACCCATTTCAGGGTGACGATATAAGCCAAATTGTCAATAATCCAGTTGTCCATTCCCTATCTCATATATTACTGCTCTTTAAAGGTGGGACGTTCTTTTATAACGGCAATATTGCACCACTATCCGGAGTATGGTTTCGACCGCTTATGATGGTTGTCTTCTCAGTTATATATGCCATATTTGGTCTCCATGCTTTTTATTACCACTTGATCCAATTACTACTTTGCATAGGCAGTTCTTACTTGCTATATCTTATTTTCAAACGTTTTTTCGGCTCGATATTGGCATTGGTTTTGGCACTAATTTTTCTGGTACACCCGATTAATTCTCAGGTAGTTCTAGCTATTCCCTCTATGCAAGATGCATTATTCTTTTTCTTCGGTATTTTGGCATTTTGGCTGCTAATAAGATTCAAATCGTTAAAAATAATGCTTCTTATAGCTTTTTGTTTATTTTTGTCTTTATTATCAAAGGAATCGGGAATTCTGTTTGTGGCTGTGTGTTTACTTTACTTATTAATCTTCAAAAGGAAGCGTTTCTACCCTTTTTTGTACATCACTATTATTCCTGTAACCTTATGGATGGCGTTGAAAGTCCACGCAGTTGGATTGGCTATAAACCCGCATGCTGGGCCAATTGATAGCCTAAGTCTAGGCGGAAGACTATTAACCATGCCCTCGATTATGTTATTTTACCTCTCCAAATTGGTATTTCCTTTAAGGTTAGCTTCAATATACCACTGGGTACATCCAACATTTAGCTTACGATACGTTCTAGTTCCATTAATCATAGACTCAGGTGTTATATCTTTAATGGCGTGCGCAGGGTGGCTGCTTTATCAGAAAAAACGCAAGGAATGGTTTCATATATTTTTATTCTTTGCTATATGGGCTGCCATCGGCCTAATGATGCATCTTCAATTTACACCACTGGATATGACCGTTTGTGAAACATGGTTCTATTTTTCGATGGTCGGAGTTCTAGGAATGATCGGCGTATTGCTTGTCGCTTTCCAGGAGAAGATTAATCCTTACTGGTTTACTGTAATTGCATTGATCGTAATAGCATTGTTTGGTGTAAGAACAGCACTTAGGGGTACAGATTGGTCAAGTCCATATAAACTAGCAAGTCAAGATATCATCGCGTCACCTGACGATTACATCGCATACAACACCCTAGCTTCTTATTATTACGATGAGCATGATCTTAGTGATGCTCTGTTAAATATCCAGAAATCTATAAATATATATCCGAATGGTAATAATTATAATATTCAAGGTGCTATTTATACCGCAGAAGGTAATTTTGCTTTAGCTAAACAAGCTTACGATAATGGATTAAAGTTTCAAACACTTAGTGGTTTATATGATAACCTAGCAGCTATCACACCCGTTTATGGTAATACCGAACAGAACATTCAGTTCTTGCAAAGCGTAGTTCATAAACATCCAAACGATGCTAATCTATGGTTTTATCTGGCAGTCGAGGAATTTATTGGGGGCGATAAAGCTGATTCATTTATTTCAATTAAGCAAGCTTATTCACTTGTGCCTACTAACCAGGCAATTCAGACAGATTACTTTGATATTAATCACAATGAAATGCCTATTATAACCTTTAACCCTAAACCTGTACCTGAATAAAACTTACTTAAAGGGCTATCCTTAAGTGACCCCTTCATTATTATCTGTCTAGTTATTTGCATACATTGCAATTTTGATTATTTTCGGTGTATTATTTGCCCAATAGTATAGAGATAGGGGAGGAGATAAGTGTGAATATTTTGGGTAGGCTCAACAATACAACAAGGTCATTTTTTGGCAAAATAAATAATCTTCATAATACAGAAAAGCCATTTCTTTTTATCGGGTTATTAATTAGTTTGATTGCGGGAATAGGTTGTATTGCGGCTTATGCAGATAGTGGCTTATATGCTGTTTCCGGTCAAATCGTTTTTAATTCTAATCCTGAACCAATTTATGGTGGTGAGATCAGCTTTGGTAGTCACGATGGTAACAGCGGCGGTGCAGTGGTTAACAATCCTTACGGCGACTACTCAGTGAGCAGCCTACCCAACGATAACTATGACGCCACACTTATTGTAGTTAATCCGTCGGATAATAGCGGTGTTACCGGTGTGCCGAACGATTTTAATATTCAGTCAACCAACCCTATCTTTACCGTAGACAATAGTGACGTAACGCAGAATTTCGCTTTTAATACGAACTTAGTTACTGTGACTGTACTAGACGGAAATGGTAACCCGATATCCGATTCAAGTGTGACTGTAACCACAAACGGCGAAGCCGGAGTAATGACTGATGCCAATGGTAATAGTTGGAATGCAAGCAACGTAGAATCCTCAGGCAACACTGGTAGCGACGGAGCCGTAACATTAAGCGTGTTTCCAGGATTAACCTATTCGGTTTGTGCTGACACTTCTAGTGGCGGTCAATACTGCACGTCAGACATAACGGTTAACTCTAATACGACAGCAGAGATACAGTTCCCGTCTTTATATGCTGTTTCCGGTCAAATCGTTTTTAATTCTAATCCTGAACCAATTTATGGTGGTGAGATCAGCTTTGGTAGTCACGATGGTAACAGCGGCGGTGCAGTGGTTAACAATCCTTACGGCGACTACTCAGTGAGCAGCCTACCCAACGATAACTATGACGCCACACTTATTGTAGTTAATCCGTCGGATAATAGCGGTGTTACCGGTGTGCCGAACGATTTTAATATTCAGTCAACCAACCCTATCTTTACCGTAGACAATAGTGACGTAACGCAGAATTTCGCTTTTAATACGAACTTAGTTACTGTGACTGTACTAGACGGAAATGGTAACCCGATATCCGATTCAAGTGTGACTGTAACCACAAACGGCGAAGCCGGAGTAATGACTGATGCCAATGGTAATAGTTGGAATGCAAGCAACGTAGAATCCTCAGGCAACACTGGTAGCGACGGAGCCGTAACATTAAGCGTGTTTCCAGGATTAACCTATTCGGTTTGTGCTGACACTTCTAGTGGCGGTCAATACTGCACGTCAGACATAACGGTTAACTCTAATACGACAGCAGAGGTTATATTGGAGAATGCACCACAACCACCAACTGAGCTAGCAGCTAATTCTCCAGTATGGACTCCAGTTTTAACCTGGAATAATGAGCTAGGAGTTACAAACTATAACATCTACAGAGATGGAATAAATATTGGTTCAAGTACCTCAAACACATATGCAGACAATACTGCTACCCCGGGTATGCATACCTATTATGCAACAGCCGTTAATTTAGTAGGAGAAAGTTCGCCAAGTAATATTGTCGATGTCGAAGTGGAAAGTGTTCCAACTATTACTTCATCTGCCTCGACTTCGATCAACGCCCGTGATGAGTTAGAGTTCACCGTTACTACCACTGGTTTTCCTTCCCCCTCCCTGAGTGAAAGCGGTACTTTACCTTCCGGTATAACCCTTACTGACAATGGTGACGGAACCGCTGGTTTGTCAGGCCAAGCTGAACCATCCGCTGCCGGAACCTATCCCATTACTATTACAGCAACTAGCAATGCCGGAACCGCTTCCCAGAACTTTGTCTTAACTGTCACGGATACCACTGAAGCCCCAACCATTGTCAGTGCCAACAATCTTACCGAAAGCTACGGGGTGCCATTCAGCTTTACGATAGACACAACCGGTAACCCAGTACCGATTATTACCCATGTCTCAGACAGTGGTACCTTACCTGCAGGCGTTAATTACGTTAACAATAAAGACGGAACCGCCACCCTCAGCGGCGAACTGGATAAAAGCTCGGACTGCGGCGTCTATACCTTTACCGTCCAAGCCAAGAACAAATACGGTACGGTAACTCAAGTATTTACCCTAACAATTACCAAGAATCCGGTCATAAAGACTATCGGTACTAAAACAGCTATTGTCGGTACGTTCTTCACCCAAACCGTCTCAGCTACCGGTTATACGGTGCCTTCACTATCTGCCAATAATAAACAACTACCGAATGGACTTAACTTCACCGACAACGGCAATGGTACCGGAACGCTAGCAGGCACCCCAATTGCTGGATCCGGCAGTACTTACACGATTACCATTACTGCCACCAACTCCCAAGGTTCAGCCACTTTCAGCTTTACCCTAAATGTTGATGAAGCCCCTTCAATCACCAGTGCCAACACTGCCACCGCAACTGTCGGACAATCTTTCAATTTCCAGGTTACTACCACCGGTTATCCGAATCCCAACCTTTCTAAAACCGGAACATTACCCAAAGGTTTGACCTGGGACGCTTCAACTGGAACAATCAGCGGTACGCCAAAAGCTGGGGCGGAAGGGACATATTACATTACTATAACTGCTAAGAATAGTTCTGGAACTGTCACGCAGAGCTTTGTACTGATTGTCTCGTAGCAGCCCACGATACGCCCACAATATAAGTCTGTAATAACAGAGTCCGAAAATTCACTATATAGTTAACTGGCTCACTATTTTTTAAGAAATAAGTATGAGTTTGTTAATCTTTAGGGGGAAAGGGATTCGAACTTTCCTAACAGAGGTGGTATTAGATTAATCTGAAATTCCAAACTTTTTGTATCTGTAAAAAGTACTGGCTGGAGAGAGGGTACCTATTCCAAACTTTTGAAGAGCTTGACACAGTAAAAG
>CAZLLA010000011.1:0-29915 GCA_964560315.1 uncultured Candidatus Saccharibacteria bacterium | reverse complement strand
TAAATAATTGGGATTTCTCATCACCATCATGGTCATAGCTAACAACTAATCCGCTGCTGTCTGGTAGCCAAGAGACTATTCGAGTATTTTGGCCAGTATTAGTTAGACGGTATAACTCTCTCGAGCCATCTGTGGAAGTGACATAAATGTCTCCCACTGGACTAATATTTTGCCAAGCCCAGGCGATCCATTTACCATCATGTGATACTGACGGGATTCTCAGTCTCGGTAGCTTTAGCAAGGAATCCAGATATTTTTTGGGGTTCATTAACGTATATTATATATACCATCCGATTTGAATTCTTATATACTTAAAGTTCTAAAGTCCGACTCGATACCCCGCCAGAGCATTGACAGTATATCAAATTTATGCTAGTTTATTAAGTATGACATTAAAAACACCAGATACTAATCCAAAACCTCAACGTATTGCCCAGGGAAGACCAAGCATGTGGCCGGACGGTGAGCGATACTTTACGAGCGATATAACAAACAGATATCAACAACAAGGCTCAAAAGAAATACAGGTGCCAATTATTAAAAGTGAAAGGTATATATTCGAAAGTAAAAGAGCAGCCCGTAGATTGGGTAAACCCTTCGCTGATTTAAGAAACCTCGGTGCTACTATGGCCGATGTATTCGAAGAGGAACCAGAGTCTGGAAAGACACGTAGAGTAGCTACCACAACTTTACCCCTAAGATACGATAATGGTGAGACTTCTACCTCACTGTTTCTATCACTTACAGACGGAGGTGAAATATTTACTAGAATAGGGACCTTCGCCAGGGACACGCTGCCTATTTATGGCGATACTGTCGATAGTGAAAAAGCCGTGGAAGCACTTCAACATCTATTGGAGATGGAACCCCTTAGTCCTAGATTATGGTTGGGCCATACTGCCGTCGTACACTTTGACTTTACTCAAGGCACAGCCGTACCTATAACAACTCCTGAAAGATAATTCCACACCTCTGTCACTAGGCCCCGACAAGCATAAGCACTTTATTAAAAAGTGCTTTTCGTTATGCTATTGCTTGCTTTAACACATCGATGAGCGTAAAAAGGGACTATACGTTACGATAATAAGGAGTAAACATGCCCCGACCGATTGAAGGAAACCCTCGTGAGGTTCGTTCACATTTACATAACGCCTATTCTAGGTATGCCCATGGTGACGATATATTTCCCCAGGTTCTGGTTGATGAGGACGTTTTAGCTAGTGCATCTCCCAAATCCCGACGGATTCTTGAACTAATTCACAATGCATGGCAGACGATTAATTCTGACGAGGACTATTTTGTGGGGGCAGTAGCAGTCGTTGCTAGACGATTAGCCGAGACTGGGCAAACTGAACACGCCGGGTTAGTGATAACCGCTATCGGTAGAAACGCTGTACGTCTTGGTCTTATTCAACATACCGAGGGTGGTGCTGTGGCACAAATTGGTTTAGTAGCTGGCACAGAAAGAGATCGACTATTTCAAGATCTACGGTTAAATACGACTGACGGCCGGCAAGTACATTACGTTGATAGCAGTGTTGATCTAGAAACTACAGAGCTTGACGGACTGATCGTTCGAGATAGTGGTGCATCAGGCATTATTGATGCTACAAGACGCGTAGAACCTGCTGCTTAAAGTTTGCAGGGTTCAGTGGGCTTGCCAAACTGACTATGCTTGCATCTATGGCATTACATCGTAAAATTGGTTGAGTATGACAGAGGTATTAGCAACCATGACAGTATTAGAGAGAGTTCAACGGTTAACGGCAGACGATATTGACCGTTGTGAGGATTGTCCCGATTTTAATTCTAACCCTCCACGCCATAGCGAGTGTCCTAATTTTGACATATCTCCTGACGGTAAACCTGTTTGTACCAGTGAAAGCGATACTCATAAGCGGCAAAGATTTGCAAAGTTTTGGTCAGGGACTGGTACCGCTGATAGGGCGTGCTCTTGTCCTAGATTGTTAAAATAATTTCACACCCCCTAAAGCCAAATCACTCAAGTTTAAGTACAAATAATTTTTACGTTGTCGTTATTCACGCTAAACTGTTAAGGTATGTCACCTGAAGAACGTCCCGAAATCTTAATGCCGGTCATAAGAGCTGCGGTACCTGATGATGCTCCAGCAATAGCTAGAATTGACAAGGAAACTTGGCTAGCAACTTATCCTAATGATCCATTTGGGATAACTTATGAAGATGTCGAAGCAAAAATAAAAGATTGGGAGTCGCCGGAAGCCATAGCCTTAATGAAAGAAAAGCTTTCAGCTGAGGATCCTAATACACTGCGTCTTGTGGCAGAAGTTAACGGCGAAGTTGTAGGTCATAGTCGATTGTACAAAATGGTGCAAGGCCCTAATAAGTTACAAACGATTTACGTTTTACCGCAATACCAAGGTCGTGGACTAGGTCGTAAATTAGCTCAACAAGGCCTTGAGTGGCTTGGTAGCGATAAAGATATAGCTCTGGAAGTGGCTCAATACAATGAACAGGCCATTCACTTTTATGAGTCATTGGGGTTTACAATTGCTGGCGAGGCACACGAACCCATAGCACAGATGCCCAGTGGCAAGACTTTCCCTGAATATAGGATGCTTAGAAAATCGGGTATTTCATAAGTTTATAATTCTGAAATCCGACCCTAAACTCCGCCAAGCATAAGCGGTATCGTCTGGTATTATGGCTTTATGACAGAACTATCACCACGTTTCATGGTTTGCCACATGCTGGAAAAGGCACCGGAGGGTTTTCAATTCTCTGAATGGCCACTTCATCTGACTGTCGTACCGTGGTTTAGGGTGGAAGAAGGGGCTTTACTCAATACTCTACTAGCTATTGAAGCGACGGCTAAAAAAGTTGGTAGCTTTGCTATCAAAGCTAAAGGTGATGCCTGGTATGGTCCAAAGGGTGATGTACCAGTAACAGAAGTCGAGGATACTACTGGCGGTAAATTAGTAAAACTACACCTTGGACTCCTGCAAGGAATCCAACATAGCGGCGGGACGATTCTAGACTTAACTTATACTGGCGAAAGTTACTCCCCTCATGTCAGCCTAACAAAAAACGGCAGCAGTCTGCAGCGTGATCGGGTTATCCATTGCTCCAACATTACGGTTGTGGAGAAAACCCGAAGGGAAGTAGAAGACAAGCAAGTCGTTGAAGTAGTTAGCTTAGTGTAGCCATTCCAAAATCCGACTCCAAACCCCGCCAAACATACCCGAATCTGTTGAATTTAACCCCCGACCGTACAATCATCTATCGAAAATAGTGAATTTGCTATTATGATCATATGCTACTTGCGGTTATAGGGGTGTTTGGCGGGCTAATTGGTGCAATTGCGGACGTCCCTTATATTATCGATACCTTTCTGCGTAAAACCCAACCTCACCGAGTAACCTGGTTTATTTTCTTTATACTCAATGCTATCAGTCTAGCTAACAATGCTGCCAGTGGGGCCAGAAATTCACTATGGCTGATTGCTGGCTGGACGATTAGTACCTTTATTATCTCTATACTGTCTATTTCGAGAGGAGTAGGGGGTCACTCTAAATTGGATATTACGGTAATAGTTGGTGCAGTTATTGGTTTACTGCTTTGGTGGTGGTTTGATACACCGCTAGCTTCTATTATCACCAATGTAGTAGTGGCCTGTATTGCCTATGTGCCCACTTTTAAGAAGGCCTATATTAATCCTGCTTCAGAGACAAAGATCACGTGGTTGATCGGTACTATCGGTTCGGCTCTAGGTGCCATAGCGGTCGGCAAACTAGATTTTACTTTGCTAATCTTTCCGCTTTACGCTTTTATCACTCAAGGTGCTTTATTTACGGTTATTCAACTACGAGCTAAAAGTTTGAAGAATAAATAGCAATTGTTCGGAAATCCGACTCCAACACTCACAAAGCCGTTTATAGAGAACAAGTACGAGAAATCATTTGATTTTTTTGTCCATCTCGTTGAGCTTATCAAGGATAACTGTTATACCCCCCTTAGTGTTAGTATTAAGCCTGTCAGCAATAACCTCGGTATCCTCAAATTGCTTTTCGGCCCGAGCATCAGCAGCGGCTGATTGGAGATTTTGGCCAACCATAATCGCTGGCATCAGTGCTAATTCTAACCAAGTTGATAAGATTAGGGTCGCCAACAGATTAAATCCAAAGGTAGTAATAAATACCTTGGTATGAATGTAACCAGCAGCGTACAGGCAGGATGGTACGACAAACATCGCTAGAACCGTGAACACCCAAAAGGCTGTCATTGTGCCAACATTCTTAGTTACCCAAATAGCTGCCCACTTATTAAATCGCTGATAGCGATTATCTACACGGTGATGGTCAATTGTTTTACCGTGAACCGCTTGACCGCTTTTTGTATATCCGTAGGTGGGCTTTTCCATCTGAATCTCCTTAATTTAACCCTAAGTTGCTTGATACACAGGTACTTTTATTGGTACTTCGAACAATTTTTGCTCTTACGGGATTATTATATGTCATAAACGTCATAGCCCGGAGTCTAATAGCAATTAGCGGCTAAATCGCCCATATTACGCATCGCATTTAAATTATCTCGACTTCGCGAAATGAAACGGTCGGAGGATCTAACCCAAAACCCCATCCACCTATGGCACAATAATTATTCGGTGATCCAAGTAACAGAATCAGCTGAATTAGGAGATTTTTCATGAAGTGCTGAATGAAAAGCCGGGTCGCCAAGTACCTTAGAAAAATCTTCGACAATATGTTTTCGCTCATTTTCTTCGCCATATATCAACATATAGGTCATAATCTTATCTGGTGTGTCTCCGACTGGATATCTGTTAACTATAAAATGAGTTCGTCCCTCATCAGCTTCCCACTTCTGGTCTTGCAGTGCCACCCGGCCGATAGTTGATAACGGTAACCTAAAAACCCTTTTTCTAATGATCTCTGGATCCACTATGTTTCTCCCACCCGAATGAATACAACATAATGCCATAAATAGCTCACCATCCTTGTGAATTATTTAGCAGGCAAGTTTGGAGAAAATGCCACAAGTCACTAGAGTTACAGGTCTTAAGCCTCCTATGTTGTTAAGATCCGATGCACGTGCTTGACATATGGAGTGATCTACAACACTATAAACCTTAGGCAGTTTATTAATATTAGCTGCTTATGGGTCAAAGAATATTGGCCTAGTGGTTATGTTTATATATCAAAAACACAATATAAAAACTGCTATTACACCTAAAGTGAATTTTCCTGTCGGCAGGGGCAGGTTGTTTGTGAGGTACTTGCTGCTAGCTGTGGTTGTTTTCTGTTGCATGTTTAGCTTTTTAGTTTTTAGCAATTTAGCAACTTTTTCCGCAGGTAGTGTCCTTAAAACCCCGATCCGTGGCCTCTTTGATCGTGGCTCTCTAGGTGGGAGTAGTTACAGTGTTCCTACCGGATCTGGTGTCGCAGCACTGAACGGTGTGGTAGCCAACGTCAGCTGGGCTGATCTCCAAACAACTCCTGGCGGGCCAATTGTCCATCCTAATCAACTAGATTCAGCATTAAGTGCCGTGGCAAGCTACAACGCTTCTCATACCAACCAGTTGGAGGTAAAACTACGTATCTTTGCCGGTATCTATGCTCCGAATTGGGCTAAGACTATTGACGGCTGGAACCCAGCCAATGCCAATACCTGCAATAATCAGGGATCACCGTGCGGTACCCTTGGACCGTTTTGGACAACTGATTACGATAACGCTTATAAAACTTTCATGACTGAATTAGCAGCGGCATATGATAACCAGCCGCTCTTGCATGACGTTACTATCTCACAATGTATGACGACCTTTGCAGAACCATTCATGCGCGATGATACTAATCTAGGTGCAATACTCTACGATACTTCATCACAGCCGGCTTATACTGGTCTACCGTATTCTGTTCAGGCTGATGAAAACTGCTTGATGGATGAGATTGATGACTCGACGGCCTTTCAACAAACCAACCTCAGCTTGTCATTCAATCCATTCAAGCCCTGGACCAATGCTACCACGCAATCGAACAGCCCTGGTGAAAGTTTCACCCTTTCGGTCATGCAACATTGTCGAGCAGTGTTGGGCAGTCAGTGTACGATTGAAAATAACTCAATCCGCGATAGCTACGTTGGTCAACAAGACCAATCTGGTAACTTGTATAACGACATAACCAATGAAGGGCCTGATATAACCTTTCAGACAGCTGCTCCAAATGCGGTTGGCAGTATTGTGACCACGGTTCAGTGGGCCGCCCAAATGGGGGCTAATGCGGTTGAGCTACCGAGTAACTACAACACCTTGACGGTTAGTCAACTAGACAGCTTATCAGCTGATTTAATGAACAACCCAACGAATCCCAGCAGTCCACCGCCGCCAACCTGTACGGCTAGTCCTACCATCAACCTGACAGCACCCACTAGTGGTGCCACTGTCTCAGGCTCAAGTGTCAGTTTAGCCGCCAGTGCTGCTCCCGCCGCCAACTGCACCCTTAGCAAGGTAGTTTTTAGCATCAATAACTCAGCCGTGGCAACAGTTACTAGCGCGCCATATGTTGCCACGTGGGACTCAACAACTATCAGCAACGGTCCTCAGACTCTAACTGCTACCGTCACAGACCTTTCCGGCCACACTGCTTCCAAATCGATTGGTATTACAGTCTCGAATAATACTCAAAGTTCTGGCGGTTCTTCGCCAGGTAGCGGCGGGACTCATGGTGGTGACAGTTCAAGCTCAAGCCCACCGGTTACCGTCAGCGGCGGCGGTACAATCCAAGCTGTTCCGGGTACCACCACAAAAGTAGCTGGCAATATTACCTTGGCCCCATCTTTAGTTATCCCTAATTCGACGATCACCAGCTCGACCTCTAATCAAGACGAGGTCATCAAAGTTGCCTATTATCTAAACTCACAACTACTGGGGGTCGAAACTAAGACTCCGTTCCAGTACCACTTAAATACCACCAACTATGTCAATGGTACCTACGCTCTTAAGACGGTTACCTATTACGCCTCAGGCAAGGTGACTTCCAGCAGCCAGAAGCTAATTATTACTAATCCTTTTAGCCTGAAACAGTTCGGGCTAGTGGCTCTTAGCAATTCATTGCCAATCGGTCTTATTCTGGTTATTGTCCTGGGTTGTGGGGTTCTCTACTACTGGGTGCAGTATCTAGCGCCAGCTGGCCGGGTGGCTCTCGTCGTCAAAGCTATCATCAGCCGAATCATCGATCTATTCCATCGTTCGTCACCACCGACAGACCTACCTCAGTCACCGGATAATTACCAAACACTGGTACCACCTGACAATCAACAGCCAGGCCAGATAATTAAACCGGAATAGATACACGTATCGAGTATTACGACTGATTGTAGGTGTTATATGGTCCTATCAATGCGCAATAATTGTGTGCATGAACTTATCACGCCGAAATAATAGCAGATTGTTTGCTATAATTAGTCACGTTTTTAATCTTGCCACCTTAGCTCAGCTGGCTAGAGCATCGCTTTCGTAAAGCGGGGGTCTGGAGTTCGAATCTCCAAGGTGGCTCCATTCCTAAACCGGGCGGGTGTTGTATAACGGCATTATGCAGCCTTCCCAAGGCTGAGACGCGGGTTCAATTCCCGCCACCCGCACCAACCCAGGTGTTACAATAAAGGTTAAGTCATGATTATTCCTAAGCCGTATTTACGTGACCGTCTGGTCCTGCTGATAGTTAGCGTTAACGTCTTTTTGATGTTTCTGTTGGCTATTCTTACGATCCTCCGACTAGGAACTGGTCACAGCAGCTATATAATCCAGTATCGTTCAGATGTCACCATTAATGCTTTCCAGAGCGGCAGTAGCACAGGGCTGATTAGCTTTATTATCTTTGGCCTCTTAGTATTGGTTTTTAATAGCCTTATAAGTTTAAGAGTCTATCTTATCCATCGTCAGCTGGCAGTTACGGTTCTGGGGCTCGGCACATTACTGCTGGTCCTGGCCATAATAGTTAGTAACGCTCTTCTGGTACTTCGATGACCGACATTGAAATCCCTATGCCGGCTGATCGGCACGGTCACTATAGATTTTTCGAAATTATGCCTTGGGCTCTGAGTATGTCGGCTCTTGCGCTGTTGATCATTATCAGTATCTTGAATGTAACCTTAGCGGCTTTCTTGATACTTTTGTATATCTTTGTCTATGTCACCCGAGCGGCGGCTTTATCAATTCGTTCACTCTATGGCTTTAGGGCCCTACGCAAAAACGTCAAGCTTAATTGGTTGATGCTACTTCAGGAGCTCGAAGCTGGCAAAGTTGATGCCAGTCGGAGCACAGCTAAGCTTGATTGGCATATTAAGCAGGTCGAAAAACGTGGTGGTGCCAAACTGTCTATTAGACCGAGTGATCTCTTTCAAGTTATTATGATTGCGACCTATAACGAGAGTCGTGAGGTACTGGAGCCTACCATCCAATCAGTCGTCGCTTCAAATTTCCCAATGAAGCAAGTCATTCTAATATTGGCTTACGAAGAACGTGGCGGCCCAAGAGTTGAGCAACAGGCTAGGGAACTGATTGATACCTATAAGGATAACTTTTATTACGCTGTTGCCATCAAACACCCAAGAGACACTAAAGGTGAAATAATAGGCAAGGGCGGTAATATAACTCACGCCGGCCGCGAGTTACAGAAATACCTTGAACAGCACAAGATTGATCCATTACGAGTTGTCGTAACCACGCTCGATGCCGATAATCACCCGGACAAACAATATCTAGCTTGTCTTAGTTATTCGTATGTCTTATGTCCAGATCCGGTTCGATCGGCTTTTCAGCCGATATCGATGTATACCAATAATATTTGGGATGCACCGGCACCGATGCGTGTGATTGCTACCGGCAATTCCATCTTTAACATCGTTGTAGCCATGCGTCCGCATGCTTTACGTAATTTTTCTTCTCACGCCCAGGGGATGGCTTCATTAATCGAGACTGATTTCTGGAGTACGCGGACTATCGTAGAGGATGGACACCAGTTCTGGCGCTCGTATTTTAGGTTTGACGGACATTACTTGGTCTACCCACTACATGTACCAATTTATCAGGACGCCGTCCTAACTGAGTCCTACAGACACACCCTGAAGGCACAGTTCATACAACTTAGGCGTTGGACTTACGGGGCCTCTGACATCGCCTATGTAATCAACCAGGGTTTTTTCAAGAAAAACAAAGTCTCTAAGCCTAATTTGATAGCCAAGACGTTTCGATTAACTGAAGGGCATATAACTTGGGCGGTTGCCCCTATTTTAGTTTTAGTCAGTGGCTTTGTGCCGGTACTTTTTCATCCGCATAGCCTGGCTGCCAATCAATTGCCGCTAATTGTCAGCAAGGTGCAGACCTTTGCGCTGTTGACGATTTTGGGGATGTTGTTTTTATGCCTAAAAACTTTACCACCCAAACCAGAGCGTTATAAGCGTCACCGAACCCTATTTATGGTAATGCAATGGATTTATTTGCCATTTACCACCATTATTTATTACTCTTTCGCTGCCATTTATTCACAAACTCGCTTGGCTTTCGGAAAATACATGGGGTTTGATACTACTGTCAAGGCTGTTATCGGCAAGTCTGGCAAGTAATAAGCTGGATAGTCGCTGTTTTATTTAAACTTTATGTAGAGTGGAAAGCCAAGTAATGCACGTGGGCAGATCTATCAAACTGTTTCAATACGTTGTCAGTGATTTTGACCAAGGTATCGCGCTGAATTAGCCCTTGACTGGCTCTCAACGCCAGCAGCTTACTTAAAACCGTGTCAGTCAGAGCTGTGGCGTCAGCAATGGCATTTGGGCGATGCCGGCAGGCATCGTAGATATCTAAAAATAATCTATCCCTTTGGAAGGGTGTGATGTGCGACGTACCGTTCTGAACCATCAGCCCACCTTCGTATACGATGTGCTCGAGTGAGCTAAATATTGCCTGACATGTATCGCAACGCCGCCGCCGCCAGACTTGATTAGTCCGTTTTTGAAGCCGCGAATTGGTGACGTGGGTTTTTCCATGGCAATATATACATACCATATCAACATATTGCCATAAGGCAGTATAAAAGACTAGTGGAAAAGACTCGTTATTGAGGGTATAACTCAAAAATCACCCCTTATGGACTTGGCCGCAAGAGGTGATTTTGAATAATTGTTAGTTAGGATTTACTAAGTCTAACTCTTCGTATTTTTCTACTCTGGTTGGGGAAAAACTTTAGCTCTTCGTAAAATAACTGAAATACGTCAAGAGCACTCTGGTTAGTGGTACTCACTAAAACTCCCTATTTAACTTGAGTAATTTAGCACAACGGGCCGGGTTAGTCAACTACCCATCAGCCCCAAAAGTTGGCGTTAACAGGGGTACATAAATCTAGGAATCAAAAACAATGCATTATAACTAATTGAATGGTGGGCACAGAGGGACTCGAACCCCCGACCTCCTTCACGTCAAGAAGGCGCTCTAGCCAACTGAGCTATGTGCCCAAACTTACAGCTCACAATTTAATCCTAACAGATTATTAAGATACATTACTATAGTTAGAATATCAATCAGTAGTTACTTGTCTTAGCTATTTGGTCGGCTACGCCATATATGATATTAATGTTAATTGTCCACTATATGGATGTAAAAATAACAATATAATAGTACTAGCCTTATCGTACCATCTAGATTATATTAGTCTTTAGGTGAAGTTTTGCGATGTGTTATAATCGCCGGTGAGCGGTGAAGCGGCTTCACTAACCGTCGAGCTCCGTCGGCAGCTATACGTACGTTAACGTGATAGTATGAGCGCTCTGCACATTACGGTTTTAATGATTTGTGCAGGGAAGTCCGGTGGAACCATCCTGTCCATGCCTGTTTTGTAGGCACAAAGCCTAAGTCGTAAAATGTACGTTAGGCGCAGGACCCGAGACGCGTTAGGTTGAATACGATACGAGTGTATTTAATCTGACGCGTCTTTTTTGTTAGAGTTAACACAAGGAGACAATTATGTTAGAAGAGAATCACAAGGTTGAGGCCATCCGGCATAGCTTGGCGCACATATTGGCAACGGCCATTCAACATCTTTGGCCCAAAGCTAAATTTGGGGTTGGACCAGTCGTCGAAAACGGCTTTTACTACGATATTGATCTTGGGGAGGTAAAACTTTCCGAAGATGATTTACCCAAGATTGAAGCTGAGATGAGAAAAATTATTGCTTCAGATGTGCCTTTTGAGCATTTCGATAAACCTATTGACGAAGCCATCACTTGGGCAGCCGAAGGTGGCCAAACATATAAAAAGGAACTGCTAAATGATCTAAAACGATCCGGAACTACATCGGTTAAGGACTTAGATGTTAATGAATTGGGTGTACCGTCTGATATTGAAAGTAAAGTCGACACGGTTTCATTCTATAAAGATGCTGATTTTACTGATCTATGTCGTGGTCCTCATGTCGAAAGCACAGGCAAGACAGGCGTCTTTAAGCTTTTGCGCGTTTCGGGTGCGTATTGGCGGGGTAAGGAAACTAATCCTCAGATGCAGCGCATCTATGGTGCCGCATTCTCAAATACTAATGAATTACAGAGCTATCTTGAGCTACTTGAGGAAGCTAAAAAGCGCGATCATCGCCGGCTAGGTCAGGAGCTTGACCTTTTCGTTTTCTCAGATCTAGTCGGTTCTGGATTACCAATGTTCACCCCGCGCGGAACCGTCCTCCGTGAAGAATTGACAGCGTTCTCGAATCAATTGCGCGAACGTTGCGGTTTCCAGAAGGTCTGGACGCCCCATGTTACTAAAAAGGATCTCTATGAAACATCAGGTCACTGGGCCAAGTTCGGAAATGAATTGCTACTCGTTAAAAGTCAGGAAACCAGTGACCAGTTGGTCTTAAAACCAATGAATTGTCCACATCACACACGTATCTACGCCTCCAGGGCTAGGAGTTATCGTGATTTACCTTTGCGTTATTTAGAGACAACAACAGATTACCGTGATGAAAAAACAGGCGAATTAGGTGGTCTCAGTCGCGTTCGCTCAATCACTCAAGATGATAGCCATGTGTTTTGTCGTGACGACCAAATTGAGAAAGAAATAAACAACCTGTTAAGTGCGGCCAATGAACTCTACGCAACAGTTGAAATGAAGTTGCGAGTTCGTTTATCTTACCGTGACGATTCAGACAAATATCTTGGGGCGAAGGAATTATGGGTCAGTAGCCAAAAACAGCTCAAAGATGCCGTGGTTGCTAATCAGCTAACTTACTTTGAGCAGGAAGGCGAAGCAGCCTTCTATGGACCAAAGATCGATTTTATGGCTACCGATGCCATTGGGCGCGAACACCAGGTAGCGACGGTTCAACTAGATTTTGTGCAACCTGAACGCTTTGGTCTTGAGTACGCCGCCGAAGATGGTTCACAGCGTTGTCCGGTCATGATCCACTGTGCTCTACTAGGTTCTATCGAACGCTTCCTGAGTGTTTATATTGAACATACGGCCGGCAAATTTCCAGTCTGGTTGGCGCCCGAGCAGATACGTCTCATCACAGTTAACCAGGAAGATAAAGTGACAGATTTTGCTAACGGTGTCCTCGAACAGGCGAAAAAACTTGGATTACGGGTAGTGATTGATAGTTCTAATGAAACTGTCGGGAAAAAAATCCGAGCCGCCGAGATGATGAAAGTGCCTTACGTGATTGTTATTGGCGAGAAGGAAATTGCTGGCGACGAATTGGTGCCCCGGGTTCGTCATGATCTTGAAGTCAATGAACACCATGACAAAAAAACAGTCGACGAATTTCTTAAAACGATTGCCAATGAGACAAAATCTCGGGTTAATAAGACATCACTGTAAGTACGATGTCACAAAACTTTGGAATTGAACCGGACTTTAGGCAGTTAGTTGAGGCACTTGTTTCGCAAATTCCACCACATCGAGTGATGACCTACGGTCAGCTCGCTGCCTTGTGTGGTAATCCCAGGGCAGCTCAGATTGTGGGCGGTATTGCTCACTTCGGTAATCCGACTCTACCTTGGCAGCGGGTTGTCAACAAGAAGGGCGGCTTAGCGTCAGGTTATCCGGGTGGTCGGCAAGGTCACAGAGCTGCCCTGGAAGCCGAGGGCATCATGGTGAGTGAGGACTATAGTGTGGATGTAGAGGCGTTACTTTGGTGGCCAGCAGACAAATAGTCGAGGTTAATCCATGAAATATAAAGAATCACCCCTGGTTGTAATTATTGGAACTACTGCTTCAGGTAAATCCGAGTTGGCGATCAAACTGGCGCAGCACTTTGATGGAGAGATAATCTGTGCTGATTCGGTGACGGTTTATAAAGGCTTTGATATTGGTACGGCCAAACCTAGCCAAAATATGCGACAAACCGTTCCGCACCACCTACTCGATGTGGCTGATCCGGCCGTTGGATTTAATGTGGCCGAATTTCAGCGTCTAGCCAACAAAACAATCAAAGATATTAATTACCGACACAAACTACCATTCCTTGTTGGCGGTAGTGGGATGTATGTTGATAGCGTGATTTTTGGTTATAAGTTCTCTAAGCCGGTATCACTTCAACAAAGAGAGAGCCTGAATAAGATGGATTTACCAGAATTATTATTGGAAGCTAAAAGATTAGACCTGAACGTCGATGCCATTGATACCCGAAATAAACGGCGTGTCAGCCGCATGATTGAAACCGGCGGATTTCAGCCCAATAGACACGCGCCAGGATATAAAATGTTGCAACTCGGACTTATTCTGCCAGAAGAAACCCTGGAGGCTCGCATTGATGAACGGATTAAGGGCATGATCGATAACGGCCTAATCATGGAAGTACAAAATATGGCTAATCGATATGGCTGGGAGGTTGAGCCCATGAAATCGGTTGGTTATCGTGAATGGCACAGTTATTTTGAAAAAACCAAAACCCTCACCGAGATTCGTTCAGAAATCACATTGGACACTAAAAATTTAGTCAAAAAGCAACTCACGTGGTTTAAACGCAATAAAAGTATTCATTGGCTGACTACCGAAGATAAATTCATAGAATCTGTAGATCTTATAACAACACTTTTGAACAATTGATATTACAGAACTGTTCTTCATTTGCTACAATGTGATCATGATTGAACAACTACTTGGGTCGAAGACGCGACTTAAACTATTGCAGCTTTTTTTAAGTAATCCCAATCGATCATTCTATGTTCGTGAGATAACCCGTAAGATTGGTGAGCAAATAAACTCCGTCAGGCGAGAGTTATCCAATCTTTTGAATATAGGTATCATTGTCTCTGAGACAACCAATAACCGCTTATATTACGAAGTCAACCAGAAGTACGAGTTTTATGAACCATTAAAGACGATCTTTGGTACGAATGGTCAGCAAAGCGCGAAGGTAACCAGTAAGTCTGACCGACGCGATGACCTTAAAGCTATCGGTAATATTGATATCCTGATCTACACTGGGCAATTTACCCGTGACGAAACAGCCGGGATAGATATCTTGATAGTCGGTAACACAAATTCGCATGCTGTTCAAAAATTCGTCAGTGAACTTGAAGAAAAAGAAGGCAAAGAGCTAAGATATACTGTCATCAGCTTGGAAGATTTTCAATACCGCCAACAGGTTAATGATCGATTCTTGAGCAATGTTTTGGCGGCCAAGAAGCAAGTAGTAGTTGATAGTCACGACCTACTAGAACGTAAATAGAGGAGAGATAATATGGATTTGCAATATTATGGTGCTAACTGTGTCGTGCTTTCATCAAAGGACTTTCGAGTCGTTGTCGACGATAACCTGGCCGATCTAGGGCTTAAATCAGTTGCTAAACAGGGTGACGTCGTCGTTTTCACTGGCAGTCACAAAGATCTTAGTATTGAACCCAGGTTATTAATCGACCAGCCCGGCGAATATGAGGTGGCCAATCTATCAATTGTGGGCATAGCAGCCCAAAGTCACCTAGACGAAGCGGGAACTCGGGCGGCAACGGTCTACAAAATGGTAATCGACGACACAAGTTACTTTTTCACTGGCCACATACATCCAGACCTATCAGATGATCAGCTGGAGGCTATTGGAACGGTAGATGTTATGTTTGTCCCTATTGGTGGTAACGGTTACACCCTAGACGCAACCGGTGCTTTGCAACTAATTAGGAAAATCGAACCCAAGCTGATTATTCCCACGCATTACAGCGATACAGCGATACATTATCCAGTCGAACAACAGTCCCTTGAACAGGCACTGAAGAACTTGGGCATGGAACCTAAAGAGACAGTCACTAAACTACGTATCAAACCAGGTGAGCCAATGAGCGACGCGGCCCAGCTAGTGATCCTAAGCCGAGCCTAGACTTTTAATCAACAGAGGCTGCTAAACTTTCAGCAAACCTTTTTTCTTCATGGTTCGAATAGCTTGAGTGCTTATTTTTAGGGTTAGTTTTTTGCCATCAACAACCACCGTCTTGTTTTGCAGATTGGGTTTCCAGACTTTCTTAGTGTGGCGCTGGGAAAAACTAACATTGTTGCCAAATTGCTTCCCTTTGCCGGTAATTTCGCACTTCTGCATGAACTATCCTTTGCGATCTTATTTTCTTAAGGTGTAATTGTAACGATTTTCCAGATATAAGTCAATCACGCGACGGTTAGTAGCTGATATACTGAAGACTAATATGATCTTTGGTTACTCAGCGTCAGATTTAATAGTAATTGTTGTGTCAATTCTGATTGGCATGTCGGTCCACGAGGCGATGCACGCCTATGTAAGTCTTAAACTGGGCGACACAACAGCAGCTGACCAAGGTAGGATTAGCCTAAATCCCTTTAGACACATTGACCCGTTTACGACGTTAGTTTTGCCGGTTGTGACTCTCATATTATTCCATGCTCCGATCTTAGCGGCTCGCCCAGTGCCGTTTAATCCAGAGCGAGTCAGATTTGGGGAGTTCGGTGCAGCAATAGTTGCCGCAGCCGGTCCGCTTTCCAATCTGTTACTAGCAATAGTTGGAGCATTACTTTTTCGGGTTTTGCCGCTTGATACATTTCTTGCTAATGCACTTTACTTGTTTGTCTTTATTAATGTCGTCTTGTTTATCTTCAACTTGGTGCCGATTCCGCCATTGGACGGGTCAAGGGTTCTATATGCATTTGCTCCGGATCTCTTACAGGATTTAATGAGACAAATTGAATCGTTTGGACTGATAATTATCTTTGCCCTAGTACTTCTGAGCGGCTTTGGTGGCATACTTTTGAATCTAGATCAATTCGTTCTTCAGCGCCTACTTTAGTTATCCTTGCCACCGACTGTTAGTATTATGATGTTTAAGTAGTGCAACTGACCGGGTTCTAGGTTTATAATAAAGGTGGTCGGGAGCGCCAAGCTAATGATTACCTGAACATGTAATCATTAGGGAGCCTTATAGTTTAGAAGCCGTGGCAACTAAATGCGGGCACCCACCTGGCGCATCGCGGGTTAATCATGCTGGCTCTCCCTCGGCCACCATTTAAAGTGTTTTAACTATGGGGTGGATTTGCAAGGTTTCAATCCGGGGACAGTGTGAAAAGGATTGTTATAAGTCACTACGGGGTGTAGCGCAGTTGGCTAGCGCGTACGGCTGGGGGCCGTGAGGTCGCAGGTTCGAGTCCTGTCACCCCGACCAAGCTTATTTATGTTATCAATGTTCCTGGTATGTGCGTTCTGTTTGGTGAAGTAAGAAAGCCTACGCTATGATTAACAAATGCACGTCATATATTCTTTGTTATTTGGCTTCCTATCTATGTTCGCGTATGCTTTTGCAAATGCCTTCTCTAAACCACTTTCACAAAAGCTAGGGGCACCGCAGACACTCTTTTTGCGAGGCTTTATGATAATAATAATTTTAGGGATTGCTTCCATACCTACCTATCATTATTTGTCTCACTGGCAAGTTGCTCTAGAGGCTTTAGCTCTTGGCATCGTTGGGTATCTGCCGGTGCTTACGTTTACGCACGGTATTAAAGAGAGCCCTTTAGGTATTGTTGCTCCAATAGCGGGTGCATCACCACTAATAACGGTGATTTTATCCTTTCTATTTCTTGGAGTTTTATTAAAACCTGGTCAATGGGCGGCAATTGTATTGATTATAGCCACAAATGTCTTTGTGTCGGTTGATATTAGAAACTGGCGGCAGTCTAATTTCCTTAGAAGCTCTAGTGGAATACCATTTGCACTAGCTGCTGCTATAGGGTGGGGGCTCTTCTACTTCCTATTGGTCCCAGTAACAAGAGTAATAAACCCCTGGTTGGCGGCGCTACTCGTTGAAATCGGCGTCACTATTGCAGCAGGTTTACATATCAAGTTCTCGTCGCAAAAAGTATCATTAAAGAGTTCCTTAGAGCCACGGGTCATCGCTAATGGAGTTTTCATTTGTCTTGGTACGATAGGGTTTACCGTAGGTGTTAAATACTTTAATGTTGGAATTGTAGAGTCTCTTAGTAATTCAACAGCCCTGATAGCATCAATACTTGGTGTATATTTGTTCCACGAACGGCTGAGGATAAAAGACCGAGTAGCGGCAGCAGTAATGATAGCAAGCGTTGCAGCACTTACCTTGTTCTAGTAGTTCTTGACTGCGGTTAAAATACTAAGCCTTCTATTAACTTGGGTTCTTTTAACTCAGTAGCTTTTAATTTATCGAGTAGTCTTTGTGATGGCTCAGGGTTTTCTGTAATATACTTAAATAGTTCGAGCAGCATCCGTGCATCTCGACCATGTATAATGCTAAAGTCATGAAAAAACTTAAACTTGATCACGAACTTGCTAGGCTGATTGCTAAAGGATTGAAAACCAATACCTGGCGCCTATTTGACGACAAAGACTTATCGGTTAACGATCAAGTGTTGTTGGTTGATAAAGTCAACCCAAGCGAGCCCAAGACGTGGCAAAATATGGGGGTGGCAACGATTGATAAAGTTATCCAAAAGCGTCTAGAAGACATGACTGAAACAGATATGAATGGTCACGAGGGATACACGTCTAAAGAAGAGATGCTCCAAACCTATAGGCGTTATTATGGGCCGGATGTAACCTGGCAGACGCCGGTCAAAATTGTTCATTTCAAATTTTCGAAAAACCTCCCTGACGAGTCGGCTAATGTTCCGGCAAATGTCGAGAGGGTAGTCTTGTATACTGATGGTGGCTCACGAGGGAACCCAGGCCCTTCGGCCAGTGGTTACGTTATTTTTAATGACCAAAATAAACTGCTTGTCGACAGAGGTGTATATCTCGGCATAACTACAAATAACCAGGCTGAATACACGGCACTTAAACTGGCGCTGGAAGAAGCCAAAAACTTAGGTGCTCAAGAAGTCACCGTCTACATGGACAGTCTACTTGTCGTTAACCAGATGAAAGGGATCTTTAAGGTCAAGAACCGCGATTTATGGCCCATTCACGACGCTATCAAGCAACAATGCAAGCAGTTCAAACAGGTAACGTTTACTCAGGTGCCCAGAGAGCTTAACAAATTAGCGGATGCTGCAGTTAATCGAGCACTTGATGAAAAACTTGTAAACGGTATATATACTGGCCTGGAGTCATGAATTTCTAGGCCGTCATTTTATCTGTCGGAGAGAGTACGTTAGTGACAACTTCTAACAGGGGTGGTATAATCATTATGTCAGATTATTGGCTAGTCGCGCGTGCAGCAATGCACACGAGGAAAGTCCGGACGACATAGGGGATGACAGTTGCTAACAGCAACCACGGGTAACCCTAGGGAAAGTGCCACAGAAACGAGACCGCCCCACGGTAAGCTTTTGGCTTAATTGGAGTGTTAAGACAAGTGTTTACTGCGGGGTAAGGGTGAAACGAGTGGGGTAAGAGCCCACAACTAACGATGGTGACATTATTAGGTGGTAAACCCTGTCTGTCGCAAGGAGGCTGCCCATACGATTTATTCGTTGGTCCCCCGCCAGGGCAACCGTTCATTAAACCGCTTGATCACAACGGTAACGCTGTGACTAGATAGATGACCAGCTAGGCCGCAAGGCCTTAACAGAACCCGGCTTATAGATAGTCTGACGCTTAAAAAGCCCTAATTACCTAGGGCTTTTTAAGTTGAGATAGAGTAAGGTTATTATTTGCTACTTTTGGCTGCTTTTATAACTGCCTCGAAAGCTTTTGGCTCGTTGACGGCTAACTCACTGAGAATTTTGCGATCTAACGTAATGTTGGCTGTTTTTAGCGACGCAATAAGTTTGCTATAAGTGGTACCATGCAAACGAGCGGCGGCATTAATGCGCGCATTCCATAGCTGTCGGAAGGTTCGTTTTCGGTTTCGTCGATCACGATAGGCAAATTGGAGAGCTTTAGTAACAGCCTGGCGACCACGTTTAATACTAGCTCGATTTGGATGTGTCATCCCCTTAGTGGCGGATCTAACGTGTTGATGTCTGTTGTGGCCGGTGACGCCTCTTTTTACTCGCATATCTAGACTCCTAATCGTTTCTTAATGTCAGCTACGTGTGATCCAGTCATAGTACTTAAACCACTAAGACTGCGTTTGCGGCCTGCACTTTTCTTTTGCAGGAAGTGGTTCATGTTTGGATGGCCGACTCTAAGCTTACCGTTTTTGGTTACTCTAACGCGGTCCTTTGTGCCACTGTGTGTCTTCAACTTTGGCATGATTGCGGTTCCTTCCTTTATTGCTATGAAACTTATTCTTGATCAGATGGTGATCTATGGGGTGTTTGGCTGTTTCTTATGACAAAGTTCAATTGTCTTCCCATGAACTGTGGCGTTTGATCAACTACGATTTTATCACCAAAATCAGCTATAACTCTGTCTGCCAATTTAAATCCCAGATCTTTATGTGCTAATTCGCGTCCGTGGTAGACAATGGTGAGTCTGACCTTATGATTATCTGCTAGAAAATCGTTAACCTTGTTAAGCTTAACGCCCAAATCGTGATCACTGATTTTAAGGCCAAATCTGATCTGCTTTAACTCTGGTGAGCGCGTATTTTTCTTGTTGCGTTGCAGTTGCTTAGTTTTTTGGTAATTATACTTACCCCAATCGACTATTTTAGCAACAGGCGGCGTGACATCGGGTGATATCTCTACAAGATCTAACTCACGCTCTTCGGCCAGTCGTAATGCGTCCTGTCTTGAAAGAATGCCTAATTGTTTCCCCTCCTCATCAATAATCCTGAGCTCAGGGGCCTGAATTGCGCCATTCAGACGAGTTGCTTTGCTTATGTAATGCACTCCTTAATTATCGTTATCTGATAACTTATGGTCTTCAGTTTAACAGATATTTTAACAGGGGTCAACAAAGAACCAGGTGAAAATCTAATGTTTTGGGTCATTCTTTGAGGTTTAAATTTCGTTATCGGCCCAACCATTGTGAACGATTTGATAGTCCGTGCTCCGCATTGCTAGTAAATTCTGGAGCCGATACAGAATTTATCATATAGCTTTTGATCGGCAAGTAAGTCGAGACTCAATGGTAACAAAAGAACAACGGCCTGCGAGTAGCCGTTGTTCGTATGTTAGTCTTTTTGTTTTTGAGCACTTTTTTTATTCAAAGTGCTATGAACATCTTAGTAAAATGTAATCAACAGTGTCAATAGGTTTTATATTGGTAATCGTAAATCTGTGCATAACTTTTATGCTACACATCACATTTTTGGACCTAGTTAGCAAAGAATAATTCATAAGCATATTGACATATGCCAACTTTTATAGTAGGATCTAATAAGTAAGACCAAAACAAAAAGTGCAATTTATAGTCGGTTTTACGGTTAGCGCTCTTTAGTAGCTTTACGGCTACGAGAGCGGTCAGTCAAATGTCCATAGGCGATAAGCGCTAGATAGTTTTTACACACGAGCGGATTTATCGCCTGGACACTAGGTAATTTAACCACTCCTCAATTTCTAATGTTGGGGAGTGTTTTTTGCTATTCTAGATTCATGACTAGTCACAATCCACTAGCGTCCACCAAATTCAGGATCATCATGTTGCTCTTAATGTTTGATATTCTATTTTTTAGTCTAATAAATCCAACGACTAGTAATTCTTATGTGGTCATCTTAGGTTGTGTCTTAGTTATATTGACCGTTTATGCCCTAGTTTTAACTGCAACTCGCCTAGTGGCAATATTTATCCCGATTTCAGCTGCTACCCAAAAGCGTTTTACCTTGTTTGTCAGTCTGTTACTGGTTTTTATGCTTTTGATGCAGTCAATAGGCCAACTAAGCACACGTGACCTTATAGCGATCTTGCCGTTGTTGGTTGTACTTTATATTTATCTAGCTTATATAGCTAAGGATAAACCGCAACAACCATAAGGAATGCTAGAGACCAGACGACCGAGGTTGTATACTGTATCTAGTTATGCAACCACAAAATAATGGCTTTGATAAGCCCAGTTCGCCGTCTGGACAACAGAATCCAGCTGCCTGGTGGCAAACTGAACAGGAACAATTGACCAGCTCCTCAGCCACGGCAAATATCCAGCCAGCTTCCGCTGCAACGGATCTATCTGGTGCTGATACTGCTTCTCGCCTCCAGCCACAGACAACATTACCACAAGCTGCCGCCGACGCCGATCTGATAGAAGATGAGTGGGTGGCAGCCGTCAAAAAAATTATTGAGCAATACCGTGGAGATCCCTATAGCCAAAGTAAAGCGATGACACTACTAAGGGCTGACTATTTGAAGAAACGCTACAACAAGGACATTAAAGTTCCCGAGAGTTAACACATGGCAGTACTTATTATCGTCGTGCTCATATTACTGGTTATCGTTGGCATCATAATTGTGCCAGCCGCGATTTGGTATACACGTAATATCCAAGAAAAGAAGAATTACGAGCGGGCACTCAAGCTTGTTCCCCTGCTAATTCATCTTCCGCCGATGAGTGAGGACATAGAAACCAATGGTCGAGATTTTCGTGATCTTGTTGATGAAAATATTTCAAAAGCACAAATTATTTACAACATTATAGCCAGCACGTACCAAAAAGGTTTCAAAAGAAAACTCCATGGACAGAGGTATTTTTCACTTGAGATCGTTGGAACCCAAGGGCTTATATATTTCTATGCAATGGTACCGATAACATTAGTTGATGTTGTAAAACAAGCAATAGTTAGTGCTTATTCAGCTGCACAAGTTGAGGAAGTTGCTGAACACAACATATTTAATCGTGTCGGAAAAGTGAATAGCGTTATGGGCGGTGAGTTTGAGCTTAAAAAGTCTTTTGCTTATCCCATAGCAACTTATCAAGACCTCAAAAGGGACACTATGCAGGCTATGCTTAATGCCTTATCGGTGCTCGATAAAGAAGATGGTGCCAGCATCCAAATTCTGATTCGCGCGACAGATTCAAAATGGCGAAAGACAGCCGGCACAATGGCCAGTAACGTACGCAAAGGTAAGGCCAATGGTGGTAGCTTACAGAGCGCTGCTGCCCTTGGCAAGCAAGTTCTTCAAGCCTTGTCGGGGCCACCTCAAGATCCAGCGTCGAGTAAAAACGATAAGCCAGAGCTCTCGAATTTGGACCAAGCAGTTCTAGACTCAATTGATGACAAGACACGTTATCAAGGATATGAAACTCTCATCCGGGTGGTAGTTTCTTCAAATCTTGCGCAGCGGTCTCAAGCTATTTTGGCTAATATAACTGCATCGTTCTCGTTGTTTGATGCTCCAGGCAAAAACGGTTTCAAGTATGTACCGACAGAGCATGCCGAGACACTGATCAATAACTACATTTTAAGATTGTTCCCACAGCACAAAAAGAACATGGTTTTGAACGCAGTTGAACTAGCGACAATATTTCATTTTCCCGACCAACGCAATATCCCAACCTCCCAATTAGGGAGACAAGATTCCAAGCAAGTTGATGGCCCACGTAACATACCGTCTAACGGGCTTCTTTTGGGCTATAACGTCTTTAGAGGGTCAAAGAAGCCAATTCGTATCGCCCTACAAGATAGACAAAGGCATATGTATGTCGTTGGACAAACCGGTACTGGCAAGTCGACTTTCTTGGAAAACTTAGCTCTTCAAGACATGCTTCGGGGAAATGGCTTTGCCTTTGTTGACCCCCATGGCGACACAGTCGAGAGATTACTGGCCATGGTGCCTAAAGAGCGTACGGAGGATGTCGTTTATTTCTCGCCGGCCGAAATGGCCTATCCGATGGGACTAAATATCTTCGAATTTGATACACCAGATCAAAAGGATTTTCTGATTCAAGAAGCCCTAAACATGCTTTATAAACTGTATGATCCACAGCATCAGGGTATTATGGGTCCTCGTTATGAGCATCTATTTAGGAATGCGGCTCTAACAGTCATGGCCGATCCCCAGGGCGGCACTTTTGTTGACATACCGAAATTGTTCAGGGATCCAAAGTTTGTTCAACAAAAGCTTCAATATGTTACCGATCGTAATGTCAAAGAATTCTGGGAAAAGGAAATGCCCCAGTCACAGCGCTCTAATGAATTTGGCGACGTTGTCAGCTGGTTTATCAGTAAGTTTGGCGCTTTCTTATCCAACGAAATGATGCGTAACATCATTGGTCAGACTACCAGTGCCTTTGATCTGCGAGATATCATGGACAATAAAAAAATTCTGCTCGTTAATCTTAGTAAAGGCCGGACTGGTGATCTTAATTCCAAGTTGCTGGGTATGATCTTCATCATGAAATTTCAGTCGGCTGCCATGAGCAGAGCCAAGATTCCCGAATCGGAGCGTAAAGATTTTGCTCTATTCGTAGATGAGTTTCAGAATTTCTCAACAGACTCATTTGCGACCATAATGTCGGAAGCTCGAAAGTATCATCTGAACCTCATTGTTGCCAACCAATTTACTACACAACTAACCGAAGAAATACGTGATGCCATTTTTGGTAATATCGGCACCACGATTGCTTTTCGGGTTGGCGACAGGGACGCCGAGGCGCTTGATAAGTATTTTCATCCCGCATTTGACGAAACCGACCTTCTGCGCTTGCCAAACTACAATACAATTGTTCGAACCATGATTGATGGTGTACCGACGCAACCTTTTAGTATGGCCACACTTCCTCCGCTTGGTAATCCGAACCAACGCCTGTCTGAGGCCCTAAAACAACTATCGGCAGCTAAGTATGGACGGCCAAAATCGGTTGTTGAGGACGAAATATTTGCGCGTATGGAGACCAAGCCTGAATTGCCCAAATCAACTTTTGCCAGTCCAACTTTCGCCTCAAATAACCTTGAGCAATCACCTTGGAATAATTCACCACCTGTCACCAGTAAACCATCAGTTACTGGCACTACGCCACTACCTGTCTCCAATCCGGTTGACCAGAGCAAGACTGGCTCTAGCTTTTTAGATGAATGGTTGACCAAAAGGCAAACTGCTAAAGCCGAAACCCAGAAGAGTGTTGATAGTCCAATTGACCAGACCAAAACATCACCGAATATCAAAGTGCCAACCACTCAGAACATATCAAGTGCTTCTTTAGAAAAAAATGAAATTGATCAACTAGCTACTGAATTACGTCAAGATCAGTCGAAGAAGGCGAACGTTGATAACGGTGAGCCATCTAGAGCTGACGTTAGCACCAAAGTACCATCTCCAGACAAGCCCAAAGATGTTATTACTAATATAAATCGGACAACTGAGTCTTCCGTAACTAATAATGTGAAGAATGGTGACCCAGACACAATTTTTATAGATCAAGAGGGTGAATTACACCTACGTTAGTCGCCTAGACAAGATATCGAAACTACGCTTCAGTCCAGTAGAAATCGTCTAGAAATCGTCGCCCAAATCTATTGTTATTAGTGATGCTTTCGGATATAATCGAGTCAACGGGTGGAAACTAAAATTTGGATTATGAGGGTTAATTAGAATTGACGAAACAAAAAGACGATAAGTATAACGCGGAACAGATCCAGGTTCTTGAGGGTCTAGATCCAGTTCGCAAACGACCGGGCATGTATATAGGTAGCACGGGCGTTGAAGGTTTGCATCACTTAGTCTGGGAGATTATCGATAACGGCATTGACGAGGCCCTGGCTGGTTACGCAACACGAGTGACGGTAAAAATTTTAGCCGACGGGGGCATCACTATAAACGATAATGGCCGAGGAATTCCTACAGGGAAACATCCCAAAACAGGCAAAAGTGGCGTCGAAACGGCCTTAACCATCCTGCACTCTGGTAGTAAGTTTGGGGGCGGTGGATACAAAGTCTCGGGCGGTCTTCATGGTGTGGGCGTCAGTGTAGTAAATGCTTTGTCTAGTCGTCTAGTTGCCAAAGTTTTTCAAAATGGCAACGTTTATCAGCAAGAATACGCGTTAGGTATTCCGCAAACCGATCTCAAAATTGTTGGGAAAAGTGATCTGTCAGGTACAGAGATTACTTTCTATCCCGATAGTTCAATCTTTGAGACTACCGAGTTCAGCTACGAAACTATCCTTGATCATCTACGTCACTCTGCCTATCTTACAAAAGACGTTCTAACGTCTATTGACGACGAGAGAACCGGTGAGCGATATAGTTTTTACTTTGAAGGTGGCATCAGGTCTTATGTTAAGCATTTAAATGTTGGTAAGGAACTTGTTGATGAGGACGTGTTTTATGTAGATAAAACGATTGACAGTACTCAAATCGAAATTGCCATTCAATATACTGATGCCTATACCGAGACCATAAAGGCGTTTGCCAACAATGTTTTTAACCCTGAAGGGGGCACCCACTTAACGGGTTTTCGCTCGGCTTTAACGCGAGTTATCAACGATCACGCTCGTCAGTCAGGCTTGTTGAAGGAAAAGGAAGAAAATTTATCTGGTGAAGATTGCCGCGAAGGTCTGACCGCAGTTATTCTCGTAAAGTTAACTGATCCACAATTTGAAGGCCAGACTAAGAGTAAACTTGGTAATCCTGAAGTGCGTAGCTACGTTGAGCAAGTTCTTGGTGAATACTTTTCATATTATCTTGAGGAACACCCAGCAATCGCCCGAAAAATTGTTAGCCGAGCGCTGTTGGCTGCTCGAGCCCGTAAAGCTGCTCGGGCTGCCCGCGATAATATCCTGCGCAAAGGTATATTGGATAGCGCAAGTATGCCCGGTAAGCTGGCGGATTGCTCAAGCAAAGATCCGAATGAATCTGAACTCTTTTTAGTTGAAGGTGATTCAGCGGGTGGATCAGCCAAAAGTGGTCGCGACAGCAAAACTCAAGCAATTCTACCGCTTCGCGGCAAAGTGCTAAACGTTGAACGGGCCAGATTGGATAAGATGCTAGCCAATAATGAAATCCTAAGCCTTATCAAGGCATTGGGTGTTGGTATTGAGGAATCGTTCAACGCCGGCATGTTACGTTACGATCGAATTATTATAATGACCGACGCTGATGTCGACGGCTCTCATATTAGCACCCTGCTGTTGACCTTTTTCTTCCGATACATGCAACCAATTGTCGATGCTGGCCATGTGTACCTCGCAAAGCCGCCTCTCTTTGAGTTAGTTAAGTCAAACCGAAAGGCCAGTGTGTTTGTTTATGACGAATCAGAGCTTGAAACAATACTTGATGTGGCTGTTGCCAGCCGCGAAAAGGAAGGCCTAAAGACCAATCCCGAAGACGAACGCTTTAAGCAAGCTGGATTTATAGAACAAAAGCGCTACAAAGGCCTAGGTGAGATGGACGCAGAGCAGCTATACGATACCACCATGAATCCCGAGAAGCGCGTCCTAATACAGGTTAAAATAAATGATGCCGAAAAAGCCGACGCCATTTTTAATAAACTTATGGGTACAGAAGTAGAGCTTCGTAAAAACTTTATTCAAACTAACGCTAAATTTGTTAAAGACTTGGATATTTAAGATGCAAGATGATACTTTACCAGAACCAATTGAACAGCCATCTCTTGAAGGTGAAGTTCTAGTCACGTCAGCTGATCACTCTCGCCATGTGGAGCTCCAGATGGTCGAAAACGTCATGGAGAACAGCTACCTGCGTTATTCCATGAGCGTCATCATTGATCGAGCCCTGCCAGATGTTCGTGATGGCCTTAAACCCGTTCATCGTCGCATCCTGTATACAATGAATCGCGACGGTCTGCGAGCCACTGCAAGGCATCGTAAAAGTGCCAACGTGGTCGGTGCGGTTATGGGTGACTACCACCCACATGGTGATGTGGCAATTTATGACGCCATGGTCCGTTTGGCTCAGCCCTGGGCGATGCGCTATATGCTTGTTAACGGTCAAGGCAACTTTGGTTCAATGGACGGCGATCCTCCAGCCGCAATGCGATATACCGAAGCCAGAATGAACCGTATCGCCGAAGAATTACTTGCCGATATTGATAAAGAAACTGTCGACTTCCGAGATAACTATGATGGCCGCCTACAAGAACCAAGTGTGCTGCCGGCTAAATTACCTAATTTACTATTGAATGGTCAAATGGGAATTGCTGTCGGTATGGCTACCAACATACCGCCGCATAATCTTAGTGAATTAGTCGACGCTACCATTTATCAGATTGAACATGCCGACGCCACGCTAGACGATTTACTTGAGTTTATCAAGGGTCCGGATTTTCCAACCGGCGGCATTATCTATGGCAAAGACTCTATCCGTTCAGCTTATGCGGTCGGTCGAGGTGGTGTAGTGGTTAGGGGTATTGCCGAAGTAGTTGAGACGGCTAAAGGTCGTAGCCAGATTGTTATTTCTGAAATTCCTTATGCTCTGAACAAGGAAAGTTTAGTCATTAAAATAGCCGACCTCGTCAAAGATAAAAAACTTGGTGGTATTGCTGATCTGCGTGACGAGAGTTCTCGGGGCAGTGTTAAGATCGTTATTGATCTTAAAAAAGATGCTTATCCTAAAAAATTACTAAATCAGTTGTATAAGCAGACACCTCTACAAACAAGCTTCCACTTCAATATGATGGCGCTCGTGGATGGTATACAGCCCCGTGTTTTGGGTCTACAAGACATTATCCAAGAGCATATCAAGCATCGTCATGTTGTGGTGCGTCGTCGAACAGAGTTTGAATTACGAAAAGCCAAAGAACGCGCCCATATTCTCGAGGGTTTAAAGATTGCACTTGATCACATAGATGAGGTTATTAGCACAATTCGTGCTAGCCAAACAACCGACGACGCTCAAGTTAACTTGATAAAGCGGTTCAATCTTAGTGAGATTCAAGCTAAAGCCATTCTGGCTATGCAACTCCGTACCTTGGCTGGCTTAGAGCGTCAAAAAATTGAAGACGAATTAGCCGAGTTAATAAAAGTCATTAGTAGTTTAGAGGCAATATTGGCCGATGAAAAAAAGATTAGCAAGATTATCAAGGACGAGCTGTTGCAGCTCAAAAAACAATACGGGGATGAACGTCGAACAAAGGTCATCCCTCAAGAAGTCGATCGATTAAGCGACGAAGATTTAATCGCTGACGAGCAGGTAGTCGTGACGCTTACAGCCGCCAACTACATCAAGCGTAGCCAAATTGCTGAATATAAACGGCAGGGTAGAGGCGGTAAAGGTCGTCGAGGTATGGTTACCCGTGAAGAAGATGTCATTGAAAAAGTCGTTTATGCCAGCACACACGACTTTCTGTTATTTTTTACAAATAAAGGTCGAGTTTTCCGGCTTAAAACTTACGAAGTCCCGAGTGCACTGTTGAGCGCCAAAGGTGTAGCACTGGTTAATCTATTACAATTGCAGCCTGAGGAAACAGTTAGTTCTGTTATAAACGTTAGTAAGCAAACGAGCGACGGTAATTTATTCATGTGTACCCAGCGAGGAGTGGTTAAAAAGACTCCATTTACCCAATATCAAAACGTTCGCAGTAGCGGTTTAATTGCCATTAATCTTGACGAGGGTGATGAATTAAAGTGGATACGTATAACCACTGGCGACAACGAGGTCTTGATCTCAACTTCACGGGGTCAAGCAATTCGCTTCCACGAACGTGAAGTTCGACCGATGGGTCGAGTATCTCGAGGCGTAAGAGGTATTCGTTTACGAACAGAGGACCACGTAATTGGTATGGATATTATCGAAAATGGTTCCAGCGTCTTCGTAATTAGTAAATATGGCTACGGAAAGCAAACAAAGGTGTCACAGTTCACACCTCATGCCCGTGGCGGTGTTGGTATACGCTCTGCAGTCGTGAACATAAAAACCGGTGAACTTATTGGAGTTAAAACGCTCAGTGAGAGTGACGATCAAGAAGTAATCATAATTTCCAGCCAAGGTCAGACGATTAGACTGGGCATCAAAGATATACCCAGGCTTGGTCGTGCAACCCAAGGCGTCAGAATTATGCGTCTTAACGACGGCGATGAAGTGGTTTCGTTGGCGTTAGTAGACAAGTCTGAAAACCGAGAAGACGAAGAAGATACTTTAACAGATATCGCTGAAGCTTAAAATAGATGCAATAGGAGTATTGTAAGCATTACAATTATTTGTGTCATGTCTATCTTGACAATGTGCTTTTAGCAAGAGTAGTATAGGGGAAGCCTTTTTGGGGGTCTGTTAGTGTAGCCTCAAGAAGTTCATTAAAAATTGAGTAGTGCAAATCAACGTCAGTTCATATTGATATGCCTCGGTATATCAAGTTTTTTTGGAGAGTTTGATCCTGGCTCAGGATGAACGCTGGCGGCGTGCCTAATACATGCAAGTCGAGCGGCAGCGCAGGGTGCTTGCACCCTGGCGGCGAGCGGCGGACGGCTGAGTAACGCGTAGGAACGTACCCCAAAGTGAGGAATAACTGCCCGAAAGGGTGGCTAATGCCGCATGTGCTCTTCGGAGTAAAGCTTCGGTGCTTTGGGAACGGCCTGCGTCCGATTAGCTAGTTGGTAAGGTAATGGCTTACCAAGGCGACGATCGGTAGCTGGTCTGAGAGGATGACCAGCCAGACTGGGACTGAGAACGGCC
>CAZLLA010000010.1:0-31673 GCA_964560315.1 uncultured Candidatus Saccharibacteria bacterium | reverse complement strand
GTATCTTTACGGCCGAACAGAAGACCCAAAACCAACACGAAAGTTCCTATAACCTTTTTATTAAGAACAATTAAAAAGAAGACCCAAGTCAGGTCTTCTTTTTGGGATTATTGATGGGTCTTATTCTACAGTTACTTCTGAGCGAACTACAGTTTTGCCGCTAAAAGTACGAACTCTTTTGTTCCTAAAAGCCACAATACCATCCTTGGCGGCATGAATTGTGTAGTTCCGGCTTAATTTTGTACCCTTACCAGCACGCTTGGACAATCCAACCTGTCTAACTATAACTTGGCCAGTTTTAACGGCTTCGCCGCCAAATAACTTAACGCCTAGGCGTTGGCCTGGGCTATCGTGAATATTTTTAGAAGTGGCGCCGGCTTTGACGTGTGCCATATGGTAATCTTCCTATCGTTTCTTGGGAATTATACAGATCTAATTTCTTGTTAGGACCAGTAGCTCACGAGCTACAATCTGTCCAGCCCGATAATAAATCAGATCCTCATTTCGAACATGCTCAAAACTCAAGCGATTATATCCCAAATCGCCCAAGTGGTCAACAAGGGGTAGGTGTCTGAATTGGTTAGGCTTAATTTGCCAGGCTGGTAGAGCCAGACATAACCTTGTACCAGGCTTCAATTGACCATGAATATTCTTCAAGAATTTTTTGGTGATGGTATTACAGTCAGAAACCGTTTGGACTAATATCTCAGCATCTGGCAGAGCAGTAAACGGTCTACCCAGATATACTTCACTGGCTACGACGTCTATAGGCTGTGGCCAATCGAAGTTTGTGGCGTCGCCAGCGACTACGCTATAAGCTGCATGGTTTGTTCTGTAATGGTCAGTTAGCCACTGAAGATTTTGATTACTATAGTCAACCATGCGTGATTCGATATCACTACCCAAAACGCCGTAGCCAATATGCAACGCTTCTTGTAATAAAACACCTGTACCGCAAAATGGATCAAGGACGATTGTACGCGAGTGCCGCTCGCGCAATTTTCGGTTATCTTCCTCAGAGAAGCAAGTACTGCCTGAAGGGCTCAAACTAACTTGAGTAAACTCTTGCGGTCCAATTGCCAAATTAAGTATGATTTGAGCTAGTTTTGGCGGCAACATACCAATTCTGGCATCTCTTTTGGGTCGGCCATAATCACGTAAACCATAACTTTCGATATCTTGAATTGATAATGTCTGAGCCAGGACTGTTTTTGGGCCGCTCCGAATCAACACCAACTCCCAGCCGTTACTGGTTAGTAATTTATTGTGTAAAACCTGAGCGCTATTTAATTGATTGTTAGTATTGGGTACAAGACGAACGGTACGACCGGTCGCCCGGTTGATGGCTTTTTTTATCTTTAGGCCAGTTGCAAGCAATTGTTTAGGCGAGATTGATATCTCGTAAGTACTTAAACCAAGGTGCATTTTGCCGCTTGGCATGTTTTTTGAATGCTCTGGCGAAGCTTCCACTAGATAAGACTCTATATCATGCCAGCTAGTCGTATCGAACACTTTAAGCGTCTTACAGAGCTTAATTGTGCCCCCTAGACGCGAAAATTCAATAGAGCAGGGCATAACGCTTAATTTGGCAGCACTAGTACCAATTGAGGTAACGTTTTTATCACCGTACAGGCTTTCTAGCTCAGCCAACCCTAAGGCTGGTTGTCGACCCAAAATCGCGATACTGTCGTCCATGATCATTAGTATACAAGTTTAATTCGGGACTTCAGGTATTATAATAGGACCGAATGGCCGAGACTTCATTCCTAAAACGTCGCTGGAAGCTGTTGCTGAATATTATTACTATCGCAGCCCTAGTTTTATTTGCTTGGGCAATTCGAGGTCAGTTAGTTAATACCTTGGATAATCTAACGAAAGTCAGAGCCTGGGTGCTTTTACTAATTATCCCGATTGAAGCGCTCAATTACCACGCTCAAGCAAAGCTCTATCAGAAACTATTCACGGTTTTAGACGAAAAAATATCTTATCGAAATCTTCTAAAACTATCGCTTGAGCTTAATTTTGTGAACCATGTTTTCCCGAGCGGTGGTGTCACTGGAATCTCGTATTTTGGGCTGAGACTGCGACAGTTTGGTATGCGCGGCTCCAAATCTACCCTAGTTCAAACCATGAAGCTCATGATGTACTTTGTTGCTTTTGCGCCGCTTCTGATGATAGGTATGCTCATATTAGCTCTTAACAACAGAGCCAATGATTTAACGATACTAATTGGCGGAGCAATGGCAATGTTGTTGGTTGTTGGAACAGGCATATTTATTTATGTCATCGGTAGCCGGACGAGGATAAATAGTTTCTTTACCACAGTTACTATGACCATTAACTGGCTAATTCATCTTGTCAGGCCCAAAAAACGAGAAACTATTAATGTTGCCAACGCCAGGTTGATGTTTGAAGATTTCCATGGTAACTATGTTTTGTTTAGATCACGCTACAAAGAGTTAAAACAGCCATTCTTGTGGTCAATTTTGGCCAACATTACTGAAATATCCGTGATTTATGTGGTGTATATAGCGTTTGGGACTTATGTTAACGTTGGGGCCATAATTCTGGCCTATGCCGTAGCTAATTTTGCCGGTCTAATCTCAGTCTTTCCCGGGGGTACTGGCATTTATGAAGCGCTTATGACAGCAGTTCTGGTGGCCGCCGGTATCCCGGCGCGGTTAAGCCTACCCGTGACTGTTATGTACCGGGTACTTAATACCTTGCTTCAATTACCGCCGGGCTATGTTTTATACCACCGCACGATAAAGGGTCGGCCAAAAGCGGTGGCTGAACATGGTTAACGACTCGTTGTCTGAGGTTATCCTTGAAGTCAGTGATTTTGTAGCACTGGTTAATCAGACCCTCGACTTTGCTTATCCTAGTGTTACCATTCGTGGTGAACTTGCCAACTTCAAGATAAGTAAAAATAAATGGGTATATTTTGATCTTAAGGATGAAGCCGCAACTGTCAGGTTTTTTGGTAATGTCTACCAACTGACTGGACCACTTGAAGACGGTATGTTACTTCGTGTCCGGGGTATACCAAAACTTCATGCCAAATTCGGCTTTAGCGTGACGATTACTAGTTTGCAGCCAGAAGGTGAAGGTGCTATTCGGCGAGCCGCTGATCTTTTATTGTCAAAACTCCAAGCTGAAGGTTTGTTCGATGAAGCCCGCAAACGCCAGATACCGTTTCCGCCGGTTAGTCTGGGTTTAATTACATCGACAGAATCAGCAGCCTACGCTGATTTTATAAAAGTTCTAAATAATCGCTGGGCGGGTATCGAAATCGAATGTGTTGATGTCCAAGTCCAAGGTGAATCTGCGCCGGGACAAATTGTGTCAGCTGTAGAGTACTTCAATCAAAAACAGCTATTGCCCGACGTTTTGGTCTTGACTCGTGGCGGCGGCAGTGCCGAGGACCTATATGCTTTCGATACCGAACAAGTCACTCGGGCGATAGCTTCTAGTCGGATTCCAACTGTGGTAGCGGTGGGTCATGAAAGAGATACAAGCCTGTCTGAGCTCGCTGCCGACAAGCGCGCCAGTACACCGAGTAATGCTGCAGAATTATTAGTGCCAGATAGACGGGAAATACGTCAACAGTTGTCTGATGTGTCCTTGCGCCTAGAAGAGCTCGCAGTGCTTAATCTACACAACCAAGAGCGAATGGTTACTCAATATCAATCTGAGATTGAACGTGGGTTGGTAAATGTTTTCGAGCGATCTCGTAATCAGCTAGTAGCTTATAAACAATTATTAGAAGCACTTAATCCAGCAGTAATTTTGGGGCGAGGCTACGCCATTGTCCGCCAATCTGGAGGAACAATCGTCCGTCATCTATCCCAGATAAAGAAGGGTGATATAGTTGACGTAGAGTTAAGTGATGGCCAGATCAACGCGACCGTTAATTACAAGAGGTAAGAATTTAACCATGACCGACAAAAAGCGTGACTACAAGAGCCTAATGCAAGAGTTGCAATCTTTGTTAACTGAAATGCAAGCAGAGAGTTTAGATGTTGATTCTGCAATGGCCAGATATAGACGTGGCCAGCAATTAATAACTGAGCTTAAGGTTTATCTTGAAACTGCGGAAAACGAGATTATTAAACACCAGCTACCCAATAAGGGAAAGAACACCTAAAAGTGTTGATCGTTACTATTGTCGCAATAGTTGCAGTCGTGACACTCTTGAGTTTTAGTTTTGTGCTCCTGTTTGGGGCACCGTTTTTACCAACTCTTAATAAGCAAATAGTTGAAGCTCTGGATCTTCTAGATTTAAAGCCGGGCGAAACCATGCTTGAGCTCGGCTGCGGGGATGGAAGAGTAATCATGGCTGCTACCCAACGCGGGCTATCGGTCGTGGGTTATGAGCTAAATCCAATTTTGGTTATTGTTGCCAAATTGAGAACCTGGCCTAATCGCCGCTCAGTGACAATAATATGGGGTGACTATTGGCGCCTCGATTGGCCGCCTGCCGATGGGATTTTTGGTTTTATATTGCCAAAATATATGGATAAATTGCATAAAAAAATTACTCAATATCAGTACCGTCCAATCAAAGTTGCCAGCTTTGCGTTCGCCATCCCAAATAAAAAACCAGCTAGGGTTAGGAATGGGATTTTTCTCTATAATTACGACACGTGACTGAGGCGTAGACTTGCGTTGGACATAAATCTCGTTTAACATGAGCGTTATGAGATCCTCTGAAGAAAGTGGTTTCAGTACGTTGATTGTGCCACTGGCCGTTACGGTGCTTTTGCTGATTGGCGCAGTCATATTTGGTGCCTGGGCTTATGGTAAAATGCTAGATTACAAGAACAACGTAAATACCAGGGTTAGTGCGGCAGTTAGCGTTGCCAAACAGCAAGAAGCAAGCGTTAAAAATGCACAATTTGCTCAAACCGAGAAATATCCTCTAAAAACCTATGCCAGTTCGGCGGCCTACGGCAGTGTCATAGTTAAGTATCCGAATACCTGGAGTGCTTATGTGATTGATGACACCAATACTACTCCGTATGTTGATGGGTATTTTTACCCAAACATAGTTCCAGATACACAAAGTTCCACGGCCGACTTTGCGCTGCGTATCCAAATATTACAAGACAGCTACAGTAGCGTCCTGAGTAGTGTCCAATCGGATGTGCAACAAGGGCTCACAACGGTTTCCCCATATAAAGCACCAAGTGTACCGAGCGTAGTTGGCTCTGAAATAGTAGGCCAGCTACCGTCAATCAGTCGAACCGGAACGATGGTTGTTCTACCACTTCGTACTCTAACCCTAGAGCTCTGGACTGAAGGACCGGAGTTTCTTACCGACTTCAACAACATCATCCTGCCCAACTTTACCTTCTCGCCCTAAAATGCGCCTCAAAGGAGGCACTTATCTAGCTTATTTAAATTTCCAGCTGCTCTTGGGGCGATGTGACTTTTAGGGAGTAACAGCTGATCGGTGCTATACTTTAACTGTGTAAGTACGGTGTAAGGAAAGGGTAACTCTGAGTGGCCCAACGCATTTTTGATAGGCATCCAGCCCTACGACAACAGTTGTTGCTTTCAGTGGTAGAACAATTAAAACTACCGCTCATGAACATTGCTCGTTATGCCGAACTTGTGGGCCGTCAACCGGATGCTGCTGAACTAGACACCATAAAAATTACAGCTGATGCAACATTGCAATTGCTGGATAGTTATATCTTGGGCATACAACTTGCAGGCCAAGAGAGTGAATCGTTTGAAATTGAACCTGTATCTGTGGCGTCGGTTTTATATGACGCCGGTAACCAACTTCAGCCAATTGCTAAAGCGTACGGTGTAGAACTTGATTTACAGATTGATGGAAAATATGGACCGGTTATGGCCCATCGACGAGGCCTCCAGGCGGCATTGGTGAGTCTTGGCTATTCGTTAGTTGAAGCTCTGCCGGCCATGGAAGTTCCACAGCTCAAGCTTGAATTGTCGGCTCACCGTTGTCGTTACGGTATTGTGGCGGGGCTGTATTGTGAGACTGAGCAAGTTACTACCCAGGCGCTTCGTCTTGGTAGACAGCTATACGGACGAGCTAGGCAGCCGTTGGGCGGGATTTCACATACTAGCGGGGCAGGGGTATTTGTAGCCGACGCTATCCTTCAAAGCATGAAGAGCCAATTGACTGTTTCACACCATCGTAAAATGCACGGTTTGGGGGCAGTGCTACCGCTTAATCCGCAGCTTCAATTTATTTAACATGTCTCAGATTCTTTTACTGGAGCCCGACAAAATTCTAGCCAAAACGTACTCAATGGCGCTTGAGTCTGCTGGGCACGTTGTTAGACACTGTGTCTCGGCCCAAACTGCAATAGTTCTTGCTGATGATATACACCCAGATATCGTTATTGTTGAGCTGCAGCTGGTTGATCATAGCGGAATTGAGTTTTTGTATGAGTTCCGTTCTTACACTGACTGGCAGCATATACCCGTAATTATCTTAACCAACGTACCCGAGACTGAATTCTCTGGCTCTCTATCACTGTTACGCAATGACCTCAATGTTCAAGCTTACCTATATAAACCACTGACAAATTTGCAAAAACTTATACAATGCGTTGAAGATCTGACCCAAGTTACGATAAAAAAATGAAGCAAGTTGTCACTTCGGGCATCGTCTTGACTCGCACAAACTTCGGTGAGGCTGCTCGAATACTGACTGTGTTAACTCCTGACTACGGTAAGAGACATCTTATGGCCAAGGGAGTAAGGAAGGTGCGATCCAAACTGGCTGGTGGCATCGAGCTCTTCAGTGTCAGCAATATTACTTTTATACCAGGTCGCGGTGATATAGATACACTGATTTCGACGCGTCTAATTAGGCACTACGGTCACATTGTGAGTGATATCCTAAGGGTTCAACTTGGTTATGAGTTAATTAAATTACTAAATCGGGTGACCGAAGATAATTTAGGTGGAGAGTATTTTGTTCTGCTTGATGAGGCATTCCAAGCCCTAGATGACATAACTATTGATGATGGCCTGGTCAGGACTTGGTTTTATGCGCAACTACTTCGTTCTAGTGGCCATAGTCCAAATTTACGAACTGCTTCATCAGGAGAAGTTCTGGACATTGACCAAAGCTTTAGTTTTAGCATAGAAAGTATGGCTTTTATGCCCCAAACTGAGGGCGAGTTTACAGCCGACCATATTAAATTTTTGCGTCTCGTTTTTAGCGATAATCGGCCCGCTATACTCCAAAAAATACGTAATATCTCTCAGTTACTAACGATCTGTGCCCCAATCGTTCAAGCTATGCTGAACACATACGTTCAGGTATAATGCGGGGATAGTGCATTAGCCTAAGCCGGTAATCAATAAACATGACAGATACCAATAATCATTCCCTAGAAGACATCGTTAGTCTCTGTAAGCGACGAGGGTTTATCTATCAGGGTAGTGAGATATATGGTGGCTTAGCTGGGACGTGGGACTATGGTCCACTCGGAGTCTTGCTTAAGCGAAATATCATGCAATTATGGTGGAAAATGTTCGTTGATGATCGGGACGATATGTTGGGTGTTGACTCGGCCATTCTGATGAACCAAAAAGTCTGGCAAGCCAGTGGCCACACCGAAACGTTCTCCGACCCGTTAGTCGAGTGCTCTAATTGTCATAATCGTTTTCGAGCGGATAAAATTGATATATCAAAATGCCCAGCCTGTGGGCAAAAAAGTACTTTTAGTGATCCAGAGCAGTTTAATATGATGCTCAAAACCATAATGGGCCCGAGATTTACGAGTATAGAAGGTCAGAAAACTGTCTCGCTTTCGGCAAGAGTAGAATTTACCAACAGCGATGGTACTAAAGGTGAGTTTACGGTTAAAGACGAAGATGAACTAAGTGGCGCAATGTTCTATGACAGGAATTCGATTTCATATTTACGACCAGAAACAGCTCAAGGTATCTTTACGAATTACAAGAATATAATCGACAGCTTTTACCCCGATGTTCCGTTCGGCATAGCCCAGCAGGGAAAGGCCTTTCGGAATGAAATTTCGCCGCGTGACTTTATTTTTCGTGATCGAGAACTCGAGGCCATGGAGATAGAATATTTTGTGCATCCTGATAAATGGGAAGAGGCCTTTGAAATGTGGCGAAAGCTAACCTGGGAATGGACTCGTGCACTTGGTCTACCCGATGATATGGTACACGAACTCGAAGTTCCAGAAGCTGACAGGGCACATTACAGCAAACGAACCATCGATTTTGAGTTCGACTTCCCGATTGGACGCGAAGAATTGCTTGGCTTAGCTTATCGCACAGATTTTGACCTGATGAATATTCAAAAAGCATCAGGCAAGAGTATGGAATACCGCCCAAAGGATGGAGGCAAAGCTTTTATACCACACGTCATTGAGCCGGCCTACGGGGTTGAGCGCGCCGTGATGGCCGTATTGAGTAGCGCCTACACAGAAGACGAGATAAACGGCGAAAAAAGACACGTTCTAAAGCTGCCGACACATCTTGCTCCTGTTAGAGTGGCAATATTCCCGCTTCTAAAGAACAAACCAGAATTAACAAACAAGGCCCGTGGCATATATAAGTTGCTTAAAAAGGAATTTGGCAATGTCATGTGGGATGATAATGGTAATATTGGCAAAAGATACCGTCGACAGGACGAGATTGGTACTCCGTGGTGTGTGACGATAGACTTCCAAACACTAGAAGATGATACCGTGACAGTTCGGAGCCGAGATACCACCCAACAGACACGCGTGGCGTCAGCGACTGATCTGGTTAGTGCGCTCAAGTAATCTAATTTTGACCAAAGAAACTCAAACTGTAGTTGTTGGGATGTTTGGGGTAGGCGGGAACTGGTAGTCGGGACCACCTGTTGGTTCCATAGTTTGAGTCTGATCAGCTTCCGTGACTTGGTTGCTCTCGGTGGCCGTAACTACCCCAGGTTCGTTAGCTTCCGGATTGATGACGGGAGGTACGGCTGGTGGTTGTGCATCAGGAGCTGGTTGATTTGTAAAGCTGCTGTCCATAGTTGTTGGCGCAACAGGGTCAGGTTGGGTAGTATCAACGGTTGGCGAGGTGCTTTCGGTACTTTGGCTGGTTCCTAAACTCGAATCAACTGCTGGCACCGTCAAGTCACCGGTAGATGTATCAGGAGATGCTACCGGAGAATATGGCATAGCAGCCGTTGCTGATGAGTCATCAGCAGTAGTTGTACCCGGGTTTAAGTCACTATCATTAGTTGATTGACTGGGTGTCGTGCTATCGTCTGCCACGAGACCTGTTGGTGGGGTGTAGCTTGCTACTGGAGTTGCTTGACCAGCGACGGGTGCGACGTAATCATTACTTGGGGTAATTGAAGAAGTAATGTCTTGAGAGACCATCGGAGGTGTGACAGAATTGTCTGAACTTGGCACTGGCGGAACATTAGCCGGCTCGTTAGTTGTGCCATTATTCCCTCCATTTGTGTTTTTAAATGCATCAAATAATCCCACGATATATCCTTTCTAACACCTTATTGTTAACTTTTACTGTTTATGATACTCCTTATGCTATTTAATATACACTACAAGTCTGGGGATAATCTAGGTTAGCCCAACTAACACCAAAGGACTTCTTCTATAACCCAGTTTAATCTAACTGGTTGCCGATAACTTAAGTGGAAGAGGTGCTATGATAAAAGCATGGAACAGTCCAAACAACAGCGAGTGTACACGTTCATCGACAGTCAAAATCTAAATGTTGGAACTCAAAAATTTGGCTGGAAAATGGACTGGGTGCGTTTTCGAGAGTTTTTGTCTGAACGTTACGGTGTTGAAAAAGCCTATATGTTCATAGGCTATCTTCCAGAGAATGAGGATTTATACGAAAAGATGCACGAAGCCGGCTACCTGGTGGTTCTTAAGCCGACTTTTGATGTAACTAAACCTCGTCCCGAAAACGAAAAGGGTGAAAAAGATGACGATAAGCCAGTGAAGGGTAATATCGACGCCGATCTAGTTCTCTGGGCCATGAAAGAAATGCCAAACTATCGAAAGGCGATTATTGTTTCTGGCGATGGTGACTTCTATTCGTTGGTCGAGTATCTGGCTAACAAAGGACGATTGCTTCATCTTTTGGCTCCGAGCGGCCACTATTCACAACTTTACAACCGCTTTGAAGAATACGTGGTGCGACTTGATCAGTTCAGAAACGAACTAGCCTATCGTGACCATAAGCGGTATACAAAAGTTATTCACAAAACAAAGCGATAATTTACGGGATTCTGATCAATCCTTAATAAGCCATCTCGGGCTATCTGTTTTGTGTCCAAAACTAGCCAATTATCGCCAAACTGATCTGAGAGGGTGTTGTAACAATACTAGTAATTTATTTCATAGAAGTAGTCTCTGAATCTGTTATGGTATGGTTTGCGTCTATTTAAGGGAGTAATCACTATTAAAACCAGAAAACTTAACAATGATCAAAACATTCCATCTGTCGGTTTTGGCACTTGGCAATTATCACCGGATAACCTTGCTCGAAGAAATGTCAGTATAGCCCTTGAAACCGGGTATCGATTAATTGACACGGCTAGAATATACGATAACGAAGCTGGGGTTGGTGAAGCCGTGCGAGGATCTAAGGTTGATCGCCAAGACCTCTTTATCACTTCCAAATTATGGAATGATGACCAAGGATATGACTCAACGATCAAAGCTTGCCAGGCATCGCTTAGTAAACTGGGGTTAGACTATCTCGATCTCTATTTAATACATTGGCCAGCTACGAGTCGTAGAAATGATAGTTGGAAAGCGCTGGTTGAGCTTCAAAAGCAAGGCAAGGCAAGGTCAATAGGTGTGTCTAACTATACCGTACGACATCTTGAGGAGTTAATGGTTAATAGTGGCGTGGTGCCAATGGTTAACCAGGTAGAATTCCACCCGTTTATCTATAAACAGCAGGAAAAATTATTAACTTTTTGCGGTTTGCACAATATTCAAGTCGAAGCCTACAGTCCCTTATCACGCCTAACAAAAGGGGTTCACCCAGCCATTCAAAAAATTGCAAATCAAATCGAGAAATCACCAAACCAAGTAGTCTTGCGCTGGTGTATTCAGCATGGTACAGTACCGTTGCCTCGGTCTCAAAATCCTTTACACATAGCAGCTAATTTTGACATTTTCGATTTTGTGCTCAGTGACAACGCCATGCTTGCCCTAGACAACATCAGTGACGGCGTACGGGTGACTTGGGATCCTGAAGGCATGAGATAAAATAACTATTGAACCATAATGGCGACATCAACTACGAGCTTAAAAAAGCTCCACCTCGTTGTGATAGGCGGCGGAACTGGCAGCTTTACTTTACTGCGGGCACTTAAGGATTTGACACCAAACATTACGGCATTAGTTAATATGACTGATGACGGCGGCTCAACGGGAATTCTGCGCGATGAACTGGGTGTTTTACCGCCAGGCGATGTCCGACAGTGCCTAGTTGCTCTGTCGCGGGCCAAAGAAATAAGAGAGTTGTTTAATTATAGATTTTCCGAGGGCACTCTGGTGGGCCATAGTTTTGGCAACCTATTTCTTACTGCTCTTGAAAAAATGACTGGCAGTTTTGCTACAGCCGTTGAGACAGCCAGCAAAGTTCTGAATATTAGAGGGACGGTAATACCAATTACGCTAGATAATGTTCGCTTGGTACTGCATAGCCATGACGGAAAACATACTAGCGGCGAACATCTTATAGATGTGGCAAGTTTTGACAAAGCCAGTTTACGACCCGAATTAACGCTCGATCCCAGTGCTATTATCAATCCCAAAGCCGAACGGGCCATAGCGGCGGCTGATCTGGTCATTATTGCACCGGGTGATCTGTACACCTCGCTCGGTTCTTTACTAATTGTCGATGGAGTAGCCGAGGCGCTAAAGCACACCCCAGCCAAAATTATTTATGTTTGTAACTTAGTCGCCAAACCTGGGCAAACAGACGGTTTTAGTGTTACTGATCACGCATCCGAAATTGAACGATTTGCTGGTGGGCCAATCTTAGATTACGTCTTATATAACACCGCAACACCACCACCGTCTCTGCTGAAATACTACTCCGAGCATCACGCCAATCTCGTACCTTATGCTCCGACAGATCTCAAGAGACAACACTACCAAGCGGTTGGTCGGGCACTAATCGCTAGGCAACCAGTTGTCCCTCAAATTCATGATGCGCTGGCTCCATATCGTTCGGTAATTCGCCACGATGGCCAAGCCGTCGCGCAGTTTATAAATAGTATTTGCTGAACATCGTTTGAAATTTCCAAACCAAAATAACAACCATATTAAGAGTGGGCAATAATTGTGTTATGTTGGCAAAGTCAGGCCCTACATGTTGTGTATAAATAAAGTCCTCGGTGTAATGCTGTGGATAAATATGATCAATCTAGTCCGAAATATGGGTAAGAAGGGTATTGCAGTGGGTGCGAGTGGGTAGTATAGTCAGGGAAGTGGGTAAGGTAGGTTAAGAGCCATCTTAACTACTAAAAAACAAAAACCACAGTAACTTAAACAAGAGGCTAAATGTCAACGGTCGATTATTTCGAAAGAAAGCTTGACGATAAGCGGCGGTTAACCATACCGCCCGAGCTACGCGACAAATTTCTCAGTGGCGCGGTGATCACTCGTGGCTTTAGCAACTATCTACATCTCTACCCAAAAGATGTATGGGACAACTTGGTTGAGCCCCGACTGGGTGGCGATATCCTCGATGAGCACATCGCTGATCTGAATGTTCAGTTCAGAACGGGCAAAGTCGAGACATCGCTTGACGGCAAGCAAGGGCGAATTACATTAGAACAGCACTTGCTGGATTACGCGGGTATTACCAAAGAAGTTGTTGCCATCGGTGTGGGCCACTACTGGCGTCTTATGTCACCAAAGCAAGTAGTCAGGAGTAGAGAATCAAACAGCCCGACCCGCTAGAGTTCCTTGACAATTTATCACGTAATTTCTCGGTTCAGATGCCCTGAACGGAGAAATGTCGAGATTAGCTAATCGGCAGTCAACAAGTGGAATTAGAAGGCACCACTCTAAAAACCTTCGTTCTTTCTCTAAACACCTCCCAAAACTCCACCTCACACATAAGTCTCTCAAACTAAAGAAGCTCGAAGCTGTAAGAAGTTTTAAGATTTTTAAAATCTCGTTTCTCGTAAACATCTTCTTTACATACCACTTCCCGCTTCACTAAAAACAAAAACTCAATAAAAATAAAAAGCTGGCTGCTGATTAGGTGACCTTGCACCAAAATAAAAACACTAATGTTTGCACCCAAAAGTGTAGACAGCAAAAATAAAAGCAAGATGCACCACAACCTAAACCAACACGTTCCAGTGTTGATCCAACAAGTATTGACCTATCTTGACCCAAAAGAAGGGGACTCATACCTCGACTTGACGGCAGGATATGGCGGTCATGCTGGTGATATATTGGAGCGAACAAAAAATCCAACCCAAGCGGTTCTCGTTGACAGAGATCAAAAAGCGATCGAAGTCCTCGAGGCGATGTTTGCTAGGCAGGGAACAAGAATTCTTCACACGGATTTCTTAGACGCTAGCCAGCAACTATTAGCTGAGGGTCGCGGATTTGACGTTATATTGTCGGATTTAGGGGTGTCGTCACCGCACCTTAACGATGCTAGTCGGGGGTTTGCAATCAACGCTGATGGCCCACTCGATATGCGCATGGATCAACGTCACGACCTAACTGCCTCAGATATTGTCAATCAATACTCCGAGGCCGAACTGTCGGATGTTATCAAGCGTTATGGGGAAGAACCAAAGGCCAGATTAATCGCTCAACTAATTGTGAAAAATCGCCCAATTGCAACAACCACTCAACTAGCCCGCATTGTCGCTCGCGCCTGGCCTGGGCGCAGTAAAGTCCACCCGGCGACGCGAACATTTCAAGCTATCCGTATCACGGTCAACGATGAACTCGGACAGTTAGAGAAGAGTTTGCCGTTATGGGTTGATTTGCTCAATCCCGGAGGCAGGCTAGCGGTAATTAGCTTCCAAAGTCTAGAGGACCGTTTAGTAAAGCAAACATTTGCCGAACTAAGCGGCGACCTCTATGACGCGAAGTTACAACTACTAGCCAAACATCCGGTCGTAGCGAACAAGCGTGAAATAGCTTTTAATCCGCGTGCCCGAAGCGCAAAACTTCGAGCCGTAGCGAAAATAAACACAAAAGAAAGGGGCCCTCATGCCTATACAGGTACGAAGTAGCTCCCGAGCGTATAAGGTTCATGTAAAAGTGATCTGATCGACGCCAAAGGCTGAAAATTGTGGCACCTGCCTCAAAACGGGTGCCACAACCCAAGCCAAACCTCAAAACAAACACAAAAAATAGAAAGAAAAATCATGACATACTCTAGTACACTAAGCGTTAGTCGAGGCTATTACGCTGGTCGTAACCAAAACGTCGTTCGGTTTAGTGCCCATTCGCGGACTCTTGGGCCGATTAGCAATACCATTATACTGGTTGTATTAGCGTGTCTACTCGGTCTGTTATACTTAACACAAGTGACAAAAACAAATGCCTACGGCTATCAGATCAATAACTTACAGCAGGAACAGAATCAGCTCCAAACCCAGCACGATAATCTTGAGCTAACGTCGGCTCAGTTGCAGTCACAAACCCGGGTGCAAAGTAGTCAGGTAGCCAGTACGCTTGTGCCCGTTGAACCAAGTGGTACCGTTCAGCACTAAACTAAACTCTGGTGCCAACTTTTAGTGAACGGTGTCTAACTGACGGAGATTGACAGCGTATGAGTCCTAAATATCGTCAAACTAAAGCTACTACACCACGTGATGAGAATCCCGCCTTCCGAGCAGTTTCGCGCGTGAGGCTGATGTATGGGATATTATTGGCTGTTGTGGCGCTTTTCGGAGTGAGGCTGTTCTACGTCCAGATTATTCGCTACGATTACTACAAAACAGCGGCGCTGGGTGATCAACTTAAACAATATGAAATTCCGGCCTCTCGAGGTATTATTGAGGGCCATGATGGTAGCAGTATCGTGCCCATCGTTCTCAATCAGGAGCTGTACACGCTTTACGCCGACCCAACATTTATAAAAAATCCCGATCAAATAGCTTTAAAAATAGTGCCCATCATAGGCGGTCAGGCCAGTAATTATGCAGAACAAATGCGCACCCCCAATACTCGCTACGTTGTTCTGGCCACTAAACTGAGTTCAGACCAAAGCCAAAAACTACTAGCCTTGGAAATACCAGGCTTAGGTACTCAAGGCCAGGATTATCGAGCTTACCCTGACGGTAGTCTAGCGGCCCAAGTGCTCGGCTTTGTGGATGATAACGGACAGGGGCAGTACGGCCTTGAACAGGCCATGAATAAAGACTTATCTGGAACTCCCGGCCAAGTTAAAGCCGTAACAGATGTTAATGGTATACCTTTAGCGGCGACTAAGGGTAATATTGAAACTGCGCCAGTCAACGGCGATAACATCGTGACGACGCTTAACTTACCAATGCAAGCCCAAGTTGAGCAGATTCTTAAGACTGAATATCAAAAGACCAATTCGCAGGGTCTAAGCGCCATAGTTATGGATCCGAACACTGGTCAAGTTGACGCCATGGCTAATTACCCAACTTATGACCCCAGTAATTATGAAAATGTTAGCAATACTAGTCTCTTTGAGAATGCTGCTATCGATGATGCTATTGAACCGGGCTCAAGCATGAAAACGCTGACAACCCCGGCCGCACTTGATCTAGGTGTCATACAGCCCAATACCAGTTTTTATGATCCTGCTCACTGGGTGATCGATGGTTTTAATATTACCGATATCGAACAAGACGGTGGACCGCGTGAACAGAATATCGCTAGTATTCTCTCGTTATCTTTAAATACCGGGGCTACTTGGATGTTAATGCAAATGAGCCAGCCTGGGGGGACTCAGATAAATCAGCATGGTATCGATGACTGGTATAACTACATGGTTAATCACTTTCGTCTTGGCCAAAAGACCGGTATTGAACAAGGTTATGAGTCGCCTGGTTATGTGCCACAGCCTGACATGTCAGATCCGAGCATTGACCTAACTTATGCGAACACCGCCTTTGGCCAAGGTGTGCAAGTCACGGCCATACAGATGGCTGCCGCTCTTTCGAGTATCATCAACGGCGGTACTTACTATAAACCCACACTGATTGACCAAATCATTGCTCCAAATGGTCAAATAACCGTCAATCAGCCCAAAGTAGTTGAACGGAATACCGTTAAAAGCAACATCGGACCCGAAATGATCCCGCTCATGGAAAATGTAGTCACGACTTATTTGAACGAGGGCTTCAGTTTCATGTCATTCCCGTCTGACTATATGGTTGGCGGTAAAACTGGCACCGCACAAATTGCCAATCCCAGCGGCGGTTATTATGCAAATAAATTTAATGGTACGTATGTCGGTTTCGTTGGAGGTGATGAACCGCAATACGTGATAGTGGTATTCAATATTCAGCCAGTTGTGCCTGGTTATGCCGGTGCTTACGGCGGACAGCCAGTTTTTGCTGATATTGCTCACATGTTAATTAATGATTCCTTCGTGGCGCCCAAGACTAACTAAGAGTGTTATACTGATAGGAAAGAAGAAAAAAACAGGACAAAATTTTATTATGCTTACTGGCTCGTTACATATTACGATTCTAAATGGCACGCTTATTCATATACTTGTGCTAGGTATTTTTAGCTTCTTAATAGCTATGGTACTAACGCCGCTCTATACCACTGCGGCCTATCGCTGGCAATGGTGGAAACGTCCCCGTACCGAAGCCTGGAATGGCGAAGCAGCAACTGTTTATACTGAATTACACGCCGAAAAACACAAACGAAATATCCCAACCATGGCCGGGCTTATTTTTGTCATTTCCATAGCTCTTGTCACGCTGGTGGCGAACTTACACAGAAGTCAGACTTGGCTACCCTTGGCAGGTATGGCAGCGTCCGGTTTTATCGGTTTGGTTGACGACGTTATTAATATTAGGGGCACTAACGGTATTGCCGGTATGCGCGTTAAAACAAAGTTTTTGCTTTATAGTCTAGTGGCCCTGGTAGGCGGATGGTGGTTCTATGCCAAACTCGGGGTTACCCACGTTTATATTCCGGGTATACACGAGATTTATATAGGTGTTTTCGTTATTTTACTATTCTGGTTGGTGGTTATCGCAACCGCCAATGCCGTAAACATTACTGATGGTCTAGACGGATTAGCTGGTGGCCTGCTAACCACGTCCTTCACGGTGTATGCCATTATCTGTGCTGTTGAGGGTGATTACGCACTGGCAGCCCTGTGTATGACAATCGTTGGAGCGCTACTAAGCTACACCTGGTTTAACATCTTCCCGGCGCGCTTTTTTATGGGTGATATAGGAGCCTTTGCGCTGGGAACAGCACTGGGCATTATTGCCATGCAAACCAATACTATTTATGTACTGCCAATTATAGGGGTAGTTTATCTTATTGAAACCGGATCGGTCATTATTAATCGTTTGTCTAAGAAACTTCGCCACGGTAAACGAGTCTTCCTTTCTTCACCGTTACACCATCACTTTGAAGCCATTGGCTGGCCAGAAGCAAAAGTTACCATGCGTTTTTGGATTCTCGGACAAATTGCCGGCAGCCTGGGGCTGATAGTCTTTTTGATCGGGAAGTATTAATGAGCATGTGGTCAGATGTTTTTAATTTTAAAAAACAAACAACACCATACACTTCTCAAGCAAGTAGTAACTCTGAGCAGTTATCAACATTAGGTCGCCGTCACCGGCCAGATTACTGGTTAATAGCTCTTTGTGTCATTTTATTACTGATTGGTTTGGTGGTTATCTACTCGATTAGCCCAGCCATGAGTGAGATCTATCACGTCGGTAACAATTATTATGTTTTTAAGCAACTAATTGCTATCGTGCTTGGGTTGCTGGCGTTTGTTGTGGCGGCCAAAATACCCTTGAATTGGTGGTATAAGTTTGTAACACCAGTATTAATCATTGCTACCTTAGCGACTCTGCTGGCGATTGTGATGCCTGTCAATCCAAGTTATCCGGCTCATCGCTGGGTTCGTCTTGGTAATTTTTCCTTTGAATCTGTTGAACTGGTTAAATTTGCGCTTCTTGTCTGGTTAGCCAAGATGCTGACAATCCGAATCCAGACCGGGACCATTAAGAATATAAGACTAACATTGAGGCCACTATTGATTGCCCTGGCAATTATTGGGGTAGTGGTTGCGGGTATTCAAAGTGATCTTGGGTCGGTTGGAGTAATTGTAGTGATTGTCGGTGCAATGCTGTTTGTTGCCGGTCTGCCACTTAAAAAACTGGCCATCATCGTTGCCGTCATAATCGCGGGGCTTATTTTATTGACTGCCGCTATCCCATACCGTCGAGAGCGGTTACTAACGTATTTGCATCCGACAGCGAACTGCCAAGGGTCAGGCTATCAGGCTTGTCAGGCTATTATCGGAGTTGGTTCGGGCGGTATGGTCGGTCTTGGGCTGGGCAGCAGTGTACAAGCCTATGGCTATTTACCCGAAGCGGTTAATGATTCGATTTTTGCTATTTATGCCGAAAAATTCGGATTCATAGGTGTCACAATACTTATGGCCATATTTGTGGCGCTGTTCTCGCGTCTAAAAAATATTGCTGAACGGGCTCCCGACGACTTCAGCCGGTTACTGGTGGTAGGTGTTTTAAGCTGGTTATGTGTCCAAACACTAATTAATGTAGGTGCGATGATCGGGCTTTTGCCGCTCAAGGGCATCACGTTGCCCTTTATTAGTTACGGCGGTACGAGTATTGTATTTGTCTTGGCTGCACTAGGGCTGGTCTTTCAAGTATCGGCCTATACGACGTATACTTCTATTGGTCAACGTAACAGAGGAGCAGGACATGACTATAGTTCTGACGGGCGGCGGGTCCGGGGGTCATATCACCCCTATATTGGCAGTAGCTCACGAGCTTAAACGTTTACGCCCAGATGTAACAATTGTCTATATCGGCCAAAAGGGCGATAAGTTAGGTGATTTACCGCAACACAATCCCGACATAGACCGGGCTTATAGTGTTAGAGCGGGGAAGTTTCGTCGCTATCACGGTGAGGGCGTTAAACAACTTCTAGATGTTAAAACAACGCTCAAGAATGTCCGAGATGTAGGTTTTGTGTTCGTTGGCTTCTTCCAAAGCTGGTTATTGCTACGAAAAATACGCCCCGACAGTTTATTTATTAAAGGGGGGTTTGTTGGAGTACCGGTTGGTCTGGCCGCGGCGATGCGTAAGATACCTTTTATCACACACGACTCGGATGCCATGCCAGGGTTAGCCAATCGAATTATTGGTCGCTGGGCGACCGTCCACACCGTGGCCTTACCCAAAGAAGCGTATCAATACCCACCACAAAAAACAGTTACAGTTGGTGTGCCGGTTCATACCAACTACAAACCCGTTACTACAGATATAAAGGCGGAGTTTCGAAAACTAATTGGTCTTAGTGAATACGATCAAGTTTTGCTTATTACCGGTGGAGGACTAGGAGCCAGACGGCTAAACACCGCTGCAGCGGCTATTATTCCGAACCTGCTCCGGGACTATGCCAAACTAGCTGTTGTTCACACTGTAGGGCGGGGGAATGAGGCGGCAATGCACCAGATTTATGAACAAAAACTTAGTTCAACTGACCTGAAGAGAGTTATAATTGACGGTTATCTAACAGATTTGTATAAATATAGTGGTGCGGCTGACGTAATTATAGCCAGGGCAGGGGCGACCAATTTAGCAGAATTTGCGGTTCAAGGTAAAGCTTGTGTAGTGGTACCAAACCCCCTGCTAACCGGCGGGCATCAACTTAAAAATGCCGCTTATTTAGCTGATCATAAAGCAATCGAAGTAGTATCCGAAACAGACACCCTGAGCCATAACGGTAAGTTTGAGTCAGTTGTTAGGGACATTTTAGACAACCCATCTTTAAGAATCAGTCTTAGTCAAAATCTATCAACTTTTGCAAAACCTGATGCCGCTTCTCAATTGGCCGAGTTGCTTATAAAACAGATGCCACAAAAGGCCAATCCCTAGGTATGTAATGCGGTTATTCTCAAAAAAACAGGACTCATCCAGTGAGATTTTTGGCCGGAGCCGTTTAAAGCACGATCAGGTTAAAGCGTCAAAGAATTTGTTTTATCACTCTCAACGTTCGACTGAGCCAGGCATGGTTAGCCGCCAACCATTTCGTAATCCTGTGAACATTCAAGTAGCGTCTCGAGCGGCTTCCTATTCGCTGCAACGCTTTGGCTTGCTGATTGTCATTATCGTGGCGGCAGTAAGTTTAGTTAATATTTTGATGGTAACTTCTGATCCGAATATTGTATTGCTTGACAAGAATCAGGTAGGCTATTTGCATAGCACTAGGGAGTATCAACAAGCCGCCCAAAAACTATTTAAGGGGTCTTTTACAAACAACAACAAGATTACGATTAATACCAGCGCAATCAGTTTAGCCCTTGAGAAAGAATTTCCTGAACTGTCGAATGTAACGATCAAACTACCCTTAATTGATCACAACCCGATCGTCTATCTGGAACCAAATAAGCCTCTACTGGCACTTTCAGTGAACGGCGGTTTAGTCTATGCTGTCGATAGTGCTGGATTGGCTTTAGGAGCTATCAATAACACTGTCGTAACCTCATTACACCTAATACTTGTTCAAGACCAAGGTACCATCGACATTCAGGCTGGCCAACCTATATTACCTAGCAACACAGTTTCGTTTATTCAGACCATTGTTTATCAACTTAGCCAAAAACAGCTGACTATCTCTAAACTAGTAATGCCGGCAGGTGAAAATGAATTAGATATGTATCTGGTAGGGCAGAGCTACTTTGTTAAGTTTAATCTTGCCGATAGTTCACCTCTACAGGAGGTTGGAACCTTTCTTGCTGTCCGACAAAATCTACAGCAGCAGGGCATTGCACCATCGCAGTATATTGATGTTCGGGTTGACGGCAGAGCATACTACAAATAATCTCGTTGGGTACTTGATAGACTAGCACCTCTCTACCACTCTACCCCATGTTCGTAAAATGTATATATTGTTGATAACTGGAAATATTCATAAATTAATATACAACTATATCAATAATGATAAATGTCAAATATAGGGAACTAGGGCAGTAAACAGGTAAGTTGATGAGTTTGCAATATAAATGCGAGAAAGCAAATTTCACGACACAACTGTGGATAAGTCAAATGGTCAAATATCTAGCATAGGCATATGGCACTAACCAGATAGCTATCTAATGGAACAAACGGCTAGTTGCATAGTGATGCAGGTTACTTGGATATGAAAACGATTAGAATAAGCAAGTATGCCAGAGTTCCCCTACTTAGGGGAGGCATACACAACTCACTGTAACAATAGAATACTGCGTCGTAAAAGATATATTGTGCGACAGTATAAATAGAAGTTGGTCCTGTGCTCTTTTGCTATATAACTATCAGGTTTTATTATTTCTAAATCCGCTTCTATTTTTGAAATTTTAAAATACCCTGCTTTTTGTTGTCATAGCAAAATTTATCACTCAAACGCCAGTAGCCTACAAACGTGGATCGTCTGCACTACAAAAGTTCTAAATAATTAATGTTCGTAAATTGTTTATTAACTTTCAGGAAAAGCAAATAACCGGAATGTCGGGTATAGCCGGTTTAGTCTTTGCTTATTTTTTAGCTTTAGCCTTAACGGGTTCAGCTAAGGTGTAGGTTGCTTTAGCGACACGCACGAACTGTGCTTTGCCTTGCAGGTTTAGCAAAACGGTTGTTTCTTTGACGTAGCGGGTTTTGAGGACTCGTTTAACGATTTCGTCTCGGTGAAGAGGTCCTTTGGCATTACGTAAGACTTGCGTGATGATATCAGCCACTGTGCCTTTTTCGTAACCCCATTCTTTAAGAGCGTAGATACCGCGACCGATTAAAACGAAGCGGTTGTCTTTGATGAGTTCGTTGTGAATGGCTTGGGTAGTGACATCTTTACGTTTAAAATCTGATGCCTTGATGGCCACAGCGATTTCGTTAAAGTGCATGTGCTTGCCGCTCTGGAATAGAATAACGTAAATCTTGTCTCGGATGTTCTTTGGGTTAACGGTTGGCCATTTGGTTAAGCCCCAAGTATTGTTTAGAGTGGCTAGGTGCTTAGAGGTCGACGCCAGAGCTCGAGCGTGGCTAGGATCCTTAATGCCGGCTCGTTCAGCAACGTCTTCAATGGCTTTGGCTTCGCCGATTGCCTTAGTAGCTTCGATGATTTTGGCAACCAATTTTCTCAATTGCTTTTCGTCGTGGACAGAATTAATGCCAACACTGCGATAGAAATCGTTGTCTTCATCAACCACCACTAATTTGGGGCACAATAGGGCTAGAAAAGCGATTCTAGACTGCTCGTCCCTACCGTTCTCTGCTACAACCTTAGCTGTTAGGTCACTTAAGCGAGCGGCACCACCAAGCAGCTGGAGTTCTGATACCAAACGAGCTTCGACCTCTGTCATATGAGGTACGGTTCCCTGCTCTGCGGCCTGTCGAAGTTTAGTCATAACTGATTTTTCAAGCTGTCGAACACGTTCTCGAGTAATGCCCAGGAGTTCACCGATCTGCTCAAGGGTCTCTTTGCGATCAAATAAACCGTAACGTCGTGTAATAATTTCGCGTTCTCGATCACGCTCAATAACAGCGGCAAGAATGTCGTTGGTAATTAATTTGGTTTGAAGTGGAGCTGCTGGTGCTTGTTTAGCCATCCCAAAAATCCTACTTATTGATTAAGTTAATGTAATTATATAACTTTAACTAGTTATAGTCAAGTCCCTCACCTCTACACCTATTGTAGCACGAAAATGACACGTCTGCAGACAATGTGTTGTGAAATATCTTTCACACCATACTTATACACAATCGTAAAAATAATTACTTGCTAGTCGATGAACGTTTCCGGCGGAAGCTACGCTTTTTGGAGGGTGCTTTATTCAGCAAATCTTGACAGTCTTTCTCGGTTAATTTCTCTGGTGAAATAGTCTTATCTAATCGGGCATTTTTCTTGCCGTCGCTAACATAAGGCCCATAGGGACCGCGCAAAACCCTTATACCGCTCGAGAAGGTTTGGATAACTCGCTTGGCATCCTGTTCAACTTTGGCTTGGTATAACTTTCGAGCCTCCGCCTCAGTTATGGTGTGTGGGTCAAGCGGCTTAATGGCCACAAAAGTTTTGTCAATCTGAATGTATGGTCCAAAGCGGCCGACATTAGCCTTAATCTCTTCTCCAGCAGCTGTTTTACCAACTACTCGTGGTAGTTTTAGCATCTTAAGAGCTTGCTCAAGCGTCACTGTTTCGATCTTGGTGTTGGGCGGTAAGGGCGCAAACGTCGGCTTTTCGTCGGTTTCGGTTTCACCACGTTGCAAAACTGGGCCGTAACGCCCAAATCGAGCGTAGATAGACTGTTTAGTAGCTGGATCAACCCCAACTAGCCGAGCTTGGGAAACTTCCTTGCGTGAAGCTGTGTTGGCTTCAAGTACCAACGGATGAAAATTTTTATAAAAAGCCCCCACCATTTTGTTCCAAACCTGCCGACCGCTGGCTATACGGTCAAGTTCATCTTCTGTTGTGGCCGTAAAAGTATAATCAACGATGCTCGGGAAATATTTAGCCAAGAAATCGGTAGTTACTTCCGCGAGGTGAGTTGGTACAAGTTTGTTACTATCAGCCCCTGTTATATCTTCGGTCGTGGACTCCTTTATAGTACCGTTTTGGAGCTTTAGCTGCCGGACTGATCGTTCGGTGCCTGGCAAGTCTGCCTTTTCGACATAGCCCCGGCTTTGAATGGTGGAAATGATCGAGGCATAAGTGCTCGGCCGCCCAATACCTAATTCCTCAAGTTTTTTGACTAAGGCTGCCTCAGAATAACGGACCGGTGGCCGACTATAGGTTTCGATAGCACTCATTGATAATAGTTTAAGAAGCTGACCTGTAGATAAAGCTGGCAGCAGAGTGTCGTCCTTAGCTCCGCCGTATACTTTCATAAAACCGTCAAACATTAAGACTTCACCTTTGGCAGCAAAGGTTTCTTGGCGATCCGAAATCTTGATTATGACGGCCGTTTTTTCCAAACGGGCGGCTGCCATTTGACTGGCTAAAGTACGTTGCCAAATAAGATGATAAAGTTTTTCCTCCTGGGCATTGTCGCCTAGACTTGGTTGCCTAAAGTCTGTCGGACGAATAGCTTCGTGGGCCTCCTGGGCATTTTGTGTTTTTGTCTTATATTGACGGCGGGCATAATAATTTGAGCCGTAGGTCTTATTTATATAGTCTTCGGCAGCAGTCATAGCGATTGACGATAGCGTTACACTATCCGTACGCATATAAGTGATATGACCATTTTCGTATAATCTTTGCGCTAAAATCATAGTTTGTTTGACACTAAAGCCCAGCTTTCGAGCAGCCTCTTGTTGTAGGCTACTGGTCGTAAATGGTGCACCCGGGCTGCGACTGGCAGGTTTTGTTTCAATGGCTGAGACGCTAAATTTAGCATCCGTTGTGGTTTTTATAAACGTTCTGGCCAGATCGATAGTGGCCAGTTTTTCACTTAGCTCGGCTGGTAATTCTTGACCATCGGCATCAAAAATAGCGTTGACTTTAAAGCTACTGGTGGGTTGGAAGGCATGAATCTCACGCTCCCTTTCGACGATTAAACGAACTCCAACCGATTGAACCCGGCCGGCACTCAGACCCGGCCTGACCTTTCGCCACAAGACCGGTGATATTTCGTAACCTACCAAACGGTCTAAAACTCGGCGCGCTTGATAAGAATCCACTAGATTTAAATCGACCGTTCGAGGATGTTTAATGGCGTGTTCAATGGCTGGTTCGGTAATTTCGTGGAAAACAATTCGCTTAGTCTTTTTGGGGTCGAGCTTCATGGCTTGGGTTAAATGCCAAGCAATCGCCTCACCTTCGCGGTCCTCATCACTGGCTAGCCAAACCTCGGCGTTTTTAGCGGCCTCTTTGAGTTCTCTAACTACTTTTTTCTTGTCGGGACTGATTTCATAATTGGGGTTAAATTCATGCTCAACATCGATGTTCAAATCTTTTTTGGGTAAATCACGAATATGACCAAAACTACTTTTGACCTCATAATCTTTGCCGAGGTAACGTTTAATCGTTCTGGCTTTTGTCGGACTTTCAACTATGACTAAGTTTTTTGACATGCACTACATCTTTATCGTAAAAGCTTTTAATATGCAACCTACAATTGGACAGCACCAGTGTTGGTTAAAAATATGTCTTGCCTATTTTATAGCCTGCCCACAAGCCAACAAACGAGCCAATCCCGCTAACCATAATACTCCAACCACCAAACCAATTACCGTGGTCAAAGAGTGCCCCTAAATATCCCCCGATTGTGGCGCCGACCGTTATGCCTATCCAAATCATAAGCTTCATGGCTTTTAGTCTAGCATACTCTAGAATTTTTAGAATTTGCTGAGGTGATAAGCGTGAGCTTGTTGCATTTTATTAAGAATCGTTATATAGGTATTGACAAATAGCATAATTTTGCTAAAATGGCAATTTGTGAACGTCATGATTGACGTTTAGTACCTTTACCCCATTCTAACGATTGATTCGTCTCATCAAAAGTGAACGGGTCATTTAATATGTTAGATTGCTTTAGAGCGATAGTTGCCAGTAGAAAGTTGTTACCCTCCACTTATCTCTTAGGCCGTTCCTAGTTTCTAGGGACAGCGTTCTAAAGCATACTAACCCCTTTAACCCATTGCCCAGCAATGGATCCCCGTCAAGGTGAACCCCGAAGGTTCCGTATTACGGAGGCAAGGTGCTTTACGATTTATTAGCACCAGCTGCTTCACCGGGGTGGGTTGAAGGGTGTAATGAGCCTCCGGCGGTGCCCACCCCCTCCGGAGGCTCTTTAGATTGAGAAACTTATACTAAAAAGCTACGAGTCTCTTGGGATAATTGACCACTATAGAGGTATTCAATCAGGATCGCATTAACCTCCTGGGTGAGATTCGATAATTGATCACGTTCATTTTTGTCGAAAGCTTTTAATACGAAATCAGCGCTATCCAGCGTGGTTGGCTTTTTAGGACCAATGCCGATTCGAATCCGACCGTAATTTTCGCCGATGGATTGAGTCACCGACTTAATGCCGTTATGGCCAGCCGAAGAGCCACCAACACGTAAGCGAATCTGACCAAATGGAATGTCTAATTCGTCATGGATAACAACCACATTTTCGGGCGAAATTTTATAAAAATGGCAGACGGCCTGCACGGCTTCGCCGCTCAGATTCATGAAAGTTGTAGGTTTAATGGCTATCATTTGGGTTTCACCGAGACGACCTTGAATTAAATGACACTTCAAAGCCTTTTTGGTAGTCCAATTATCTAGTTCGGTGTGGGCAGCCACAAAAGCATCAAGACATCTAAAACCAAGATTGTGTCGGGTGCCGTCATATTCTGCCCCTGGATTGCCTAGACCAACGACTAGAACGATTCTCTGCTGGCCTAATGTATAAAGCTGCGTCGACGGGTTGACACTGAACTGCGGTTGTCGCATTAACCAGCCCATTATTTTGACAGCTTCCGATCTTTACGGTCGTTAATATGGGTTGGCGATTGACCATGCTTATGGCCAACGTGTTTCTCGATAAACCAGATAGCCAGCGGCGTTCCAGCGAAACCGAAGGCTTCACGCAGACTGCGCTCAAGATGACGACGATAACTCCAGTGGACGTACTGAGTCTGGCTGCCAAATATCTTGAAAGACGGCATCGGATTATCGTCTTCCTGAACCATGTAATTTAGTTTAGGATTGCGGTTTTTTAACCCAGCTGGTGGATGGGCATCAATCGTTTTTTGTAGCCATTGGTTGAGTTTGGCGGTACCAATTCGTCTTTTGCGTTGAACATCAATTTCAAGGGCCAAGTCAAATAATTTAGTAGCATTTTGACCGCTAAAGGCGCTTGTAAAAACTAACGGTGCCCACGGCACAAAATCAAAAGTTGCAGCTATTTCGGACGCTAGTTCGTCACGAGTAAAGGCGGTCTTGGATTCAGCAATATCCCACTTACTAACTGCTAGGATTAAACCTTTCCCGGCTTCTTTGACCATGCCGGCTATTTTTTGGTCGAGCTGGACGTTTAATTCATTAGCTTCCATCAAAACAACACAAACATCAGCTTGCTCGATAGCCGCTAAGGCTCGCAGTACACTAAAGTGCTCAACGCCTCGTTCGATTTTGCCTGAACGACGTATCCCGGCCGTATCCATTAATTCGATGTTATGCTTGTTAACTCTGACAGTTATCCGGTTGACGTCTCGAGTGGTACCGGCCCTTTCAGCTACAATGGCCTGTTGTTTTTCGGCTAAGGTATTAAAAAGAGCTGACTTGCCAACGTTTGGACGGCCCAGTAAGGCCACACTTAAATAAATATCATCATCTTTTACGGTAACTTTGGGGATCAAGCGGATCAAGTGTTCCAGCAAATCATTTAACCCTTCGCGGTGGGTGGCTGAGGTGCCGATAATCGGTTTAATGCCCAACCGCTCGAAATTCTTAACGATATCAGTTTTACGAGCTTGGTCGATTTTATTGACGACTAGAATAACCGGCTTACGACTTTTAAGAGCCATGGTAGCGACTTGGCGGTCTTCGACAGTAATCATGACATTGGCCTGGACAACGACCAAGATAACATCGGCGCTATCAGCCGCTTGAGTAATTTGCTCTTGAATGGTCATCTCAAAATCATCCTCTGGATTTTTCATGCCGGCGGTATCGACTAACCAAAAATTTCGATCATGAAATTCGGCCTTGGCGGTTGTACTATTTCTGGTTGTGCCAGGTTCGTCAGCCACAATTGCTTCACGGCGGCCCAAAACGGCGTTGAACAGGCTTGATTTGCCAACGTTGGTCCGTCCCACAATTGCTACGATCGGTAGCGGTTTACTCATCAGGGCTATTATACAACCTACAGATAGAATTCTTTGCTTTTGGCCTAGTCTAGGAAAAACTAGACCAACAGGTTTAGCACCTAATGGTCTGGCCGTTCGTGAGTTTGCCAAGCTCATAATCACCGAATTTTATTCGGTGGAGCAAGAAAACTTTATAACCAAGAAACTGGAAAGTTCGTCTGATTTGACGCTTACGTCCCTCGCTCATGACGATTTGCCAACTTAAGTCATGACCATTCGGTAATTCGTCGATCTGCAGTTTACTGATGCCGTCTTCCAACTGAACCCCACTAACTTCAATTGTCTGGCGATCGGCCGCTGCCAGCGGTTTATTAAGCGTTACTCGGTAGACTTTTGTTTTGTGCTGACTGGGATGAGTCAAGTCGTAAGCTAGCTGGCCATCGTTTGTTAAAAGCAATAAGCCACTGGAATTCTTGTCGAGCCGTCCCACCGGCTGAAGATTCTGATACTCTGAAGGCAATAGATCATAAATGGTTTTGCCGCCCTGGCCGTCGCGGCTAACAATATAGCCCGCCGGCTTATTGAGCATGACGACTAGTTGTGGCTGGCTGGTTAGGGCCGTAAAATCGAGCGGCTGACCATTGAAAGCGACGCGGTCAATTTCAGAAACGACTTGACCGGCTTGAGCAGCCACGCCGTTAACCGTGATTTGTCCGTCTGCTATCAACCCATCAGCCTTACGCCGGCTGGTATTGGTGGCTAGAGCAATGAATTTATTGATTCGCATAGCCTTAGCTTAACGCCAAGACTACTAAAGTGCCTAGTACTTCTTTATAGGGCAATATTGTTGGGATCGGTGTCAGCTAACCCGCTGGGTGTCGGAGACGTGACTGGTGCTGGGTTGGGTCCTAAGGTACTGCCTATTTGAGGAGATTGATTGTTAAAGCCAGCACTTGATGTGCCTGAAGCAGGACTTTCTGTATTGTTCTCGGAAGACCCGGTTACTGGATTATTGGCTGCTCGTGCATCCTTAGCCTCCTGGGCGGCTAACAGCTCGTCAAGCCCTGGTTTTGGTTCTGAAACAATTGGTTGGATAATTTTCTTGTTGGCAATCGTGACACTATCGTTGTTAACTGACGAGACAACGTTGGGCGCTGGAACAACCGACACTTCGGGCTGGGGCGTCAAGTAGACTTTTTTGGGCGTGCTAGCCGTTAAATCGTTCACAGCAGCGCTTAGTACACCGTCGTCGTTAGCGGCAGCTGTCTGGCCAGCACTAGATGATGGGGTGGGCTGATTAGCGAAATCCTGGATTTGGGCACCAACTACCGCATCTTCCTCGGCGGCTGTTGGAGTATTAAGTTTATTCATCTCGTCAGGCGTGGTCGCTGGGGTTGATACTGGCGCAGCGATGACTGGTGTTGTGGCTGAAGAGACAACTGGAGTTGCGGGAGGTGCTACAGGCGGCGGTGTTGATACTACGTTTGGCTGAGCACCCGCTGCGGCGACTGGTGTAACAGAAGTTGCTGGAGTTGGCTCAGTAGTTGAGTCCGTCGGAGGAGTCACTGCCGGCGCCGGCTGAGCTTCAGTTGGTGTCACGGCGACTGGTTCTGGTGAAGTTGTCGCGGCAACCGGCGTTGGAGCTGGGACTGTTGCCGGGGCGGCGGTGCCGTCGATCAATTCATGGGCCGCCTTAACAATATCTTCCAGTGTTACCTGTGATTTGACTAGATAGCGATCAGCCCCTAAGCTATTGGCTCGGGTCTTATCTTCGGCCTGCCCTAGCGCGGTCAACATGATAACTTTAATCTGTTTTAGCTCGTCGGTGTTTCTGAGGATATCTAGCATCTCAAAACCACTGATTCGAGGCATCATAACATCCGAGATAATCAAATCAGGTTTCTCGGCTTTGGCGACGACGAGGGCTTCTTCACCATCTTGGGCCGTTACGATGATGTAACCTTCCGCCTGTAAACGGGCCTCATAAATTTCGCGTAAGTTATTATCGTCTTCTACAAGCAGAATTTTCGCCGCCATTGTGTTTAGAATCCTTATATTTTCGTTAAAACCTATACGTTTATGCTTAATGGTATTGTATCACGGTGATTCAGCAAGTGAATTAATTTGCGGTAGAGTCGTGTTCTTGGTCGCCTTGGCCTTCAGTTCTTCGGCCCGCAGGGTATTAAGGCGCGGCAGGTTGATATAAAAGGTACTACCCTGGCCCAGGACGCTCTCCACCCAAATCCGACCACCGTAGAGCTCAACAATCTTACGACAGATAAACAAACCTAGGCCGGTACCGCCGATCGTCCGGGTAGCAGAGCTATCGACGCGATAGAATTTCTGGAAGAGATGCGGGATATCCTCAGCCGGAATACCCGGTCCGGTGTCACGGACATAGAATTGAACAACCTGCTCGTTGCCGACCAGGCCAAGAGTGATTTTGCCTTTGTCGGTGTACTTGACGGCATTATCGAACAAATTGGTGATAGCTTCCCTAACCCGATCCGGGTCAGCGTAGGTGTAATAGAGTGGCCGGATTAATTTTTCGGCCGTATGGGTAGCATCAATCGTCTGCGGGGTACCGAAGGTGAACTCAACTGCCAGACCCTTTTTCTCGGCTGCAAAGCGTAACTCTTCTGTTAATTGTTCCAAAAAGGCCCCAAATTCGACAACATCAGGATGGCTAGTCAATCGCCCGTCCTCAACCTTGGCCGAGGTTAGTAAGTCCTGGAATAACTTGCCCAAGTGTTGGGTGCTGGTATGGGCTTTTTCGAGGTAATTACGGGCCCTGGAGTCGACAGTGCTGACCTTATCGTTAAGAGACAACTCAAGATATCCCTCAATGGCCGCCACAGGGGTCCGCATTTCGTGGGAGGCCGTACTAATGAATTCGCCACGCTGTTGTTCAGCTTGCCGTTCCTCACTGACATCACGAAAAACACTGACTGCGCCGGTAACACGCTGATCATTGTCCAAAATGGGTGAAATAACTAAGCTGACGGCAATAATATTGCCCGACTTCATCAGCAAGTTGGCGGAGTTGTCACGAACACTTTTCTTGGTTTGGAACAAAGTCTCGACCGGATCTTCGGCACTGTTGACTGGCTCACCTTTCTCATTAACAAACTTAAAAATGGCTTGCCAATTAAGTCCCACGGCATCTTCGGCCTTCCAGCCTACGATATTGGCTGCTCCGGGGTTAAAAAGCTGGATAGTACGTTGATCATCGATTAGCACTACCCCGTCGTCGATCGCGTTAATGATGATGCTCGATTTAAGTTTTTCGTCTCTTAGGCTACTAGTCAGCTTACTGTTGCTGGCGGTACTTTTAGACTTGCGGCTACGTCTTAGTAACCAAACCGTAACAAACAGGGCTAGCAATAATAGCACTATCAAGCCCAAGCCCAGTAAAAGTGTCAAGTTGTATTTATGCATAAGAACTTCGTAATTCGCTGTTTCTATTATCAAGCTCATCTAATCAATATGCAAATGCTTATTGGGCTGTATGTAGACGCATGCTAACAGACATGATAGGATAAGTCCGTTTATATGGCCCCTTCGTCTAGTGGTCCAGGACGTCAGGTTCTCATCCTGAAAATCGCGGGTTCGATCCCCGCAGGGGTCACCAAAATGCTTATGATTGATAAAATATAACCATGAGTTTTAATATCCT
>CAZLLA010000009.1:0-31985 GCA_964560315.1 uncultured Candidatus Saccharibacteria bacterium | reverse complement strand
CTATCATGACGGTCATTAAACCGGCCAGTAAGGCCCGTCGGCGAAATTGAACTACTAGCGCAGCGTCGCCGCTGCGGTGAGCACCAGCTGTCAAATAAACCGCCGAGAGATAGACACAGACTGCTACGGACAGTAATCCAGTGACAATTGACACCGGATTCCACCAGCTGGTTATTTCATTGCCAGTCCCAACGCCCACTGGTACACGACCAGTCGCTATCGCGCCAGCCATTGTGCCTAAGAAAAAAGGCACAACAATGGCTGAGATGCCAAAAACCACTCCTAAAATACGTTTTTGCCAAATTTTAGTAACGGCTTCACGAAAAGCAAAGGTCGAACCTCGAGCAACGATACCCAAGGCGGCCAACATGAAAGGAATCCAAAGGGTAGAAGTGACTGAGCCAAATACCACCGGGAAGCACGTCCAGGTGACCACGAGGACAAATATCAGCCAGACATGATTGGCCTCCCAAACCGGGCCGATCGAACGCTCAATCAGTTGTCGTTGCTTGATCCCCCGCTGGGAATTGTCGGCCAGTAGATCCCAAAAGCCAGCTCCCAAGTCAGCACCACCGAATAAGGCATAAAAGGTTACGCCTAGTAGTACCACGACAGCTAAAGTTTCAGCTAATGTCATGCTTCAGGACCTTTGTTCTTAAGTTTGGCTGGTTCTTCAGACACGATCGGTTGTTGAGATAAGTGACGCAAAACAGCTACTAAGACGATCGTAAGTAGGCCGTAAACGGTTAAGAGGCTGTAATAACCATATTGGATGCCATGCTCGGGGTTAGCGGCAGCTGCCACTTTCATGACGTCATAGACAATCCATGGCTGGCGGCCAACTTCTGTTGTGATCCAACCACACTCCATGGCCACTACTGCGGCCAACCCAGATACAGCCACAAATCGTAAAAACCACTTGGTTTTAGGTATGTTGTGGCGTCGCTTCCAGACCCAACCCATCCAAATTCCCAGGGCCAGGAAAGCGAAACCAATGCCAACCATAACATCGAATGAAAGGTGGACGACTGTTACTAATGGATCAGACGGCCGGTCATTGGCTGAAGTGGCGTCAAGCCCCTGGATGGTGGCATTAATATTGTGTTTAGCAAGTAGTGATAGTACGTCTGGTATTTTAATGGCATCGTGTAGCTGGCCGTTGCTGTAATAACCAAATAAGGCTAGTGGGGCACTTTTGGTGGTCACGGCCAAACCTTCCATGGCGGCTAATTTAGTTGGTTGCAGAGTGGCCACTGATTCGGCAGCCCAATCACCCACGCCAATCTCCAGTGGAGTCATAATGACGGCCATGGTGAGTGGTATGAGTAGCCCCAAACGAATATAACGACTTGCCTTGCCGCGCAGCATAGCTACCGCATAACAACTAGCCAAACCAAAACCGGTAACCATAAAGGCGGCTAAAATCATATGTGTTGTCTCGGGCCCCGCTGCCGGATTAAACATGGCTGCCCAGGGATTGATGCCGACAATCTTACCGTGAACGATCGAGAATCCCCGCGGCGCATTCATCCAGGCATTGGCGCAGACCACAAAAAACGTTCCAGCAATGCCCGAGATAATAATTGGGATACCCGACAAAAGATGGGCTTTGGGCGGTAATTTGTCCCAGCCGTAGATATATACACCCAGGAAAATAGCCTCAATAAAGAAGGCAAAACCCTCAATCGCAAAAGGCAAACCAATCACCTGGCCGTAGTTGGTCATGAGGCTCGCCCAGAGCGAACCCATCTCAAATGACACGATCGTGCCGGATACGGCTCCAACCGCAAACAGCACGCCTAAAACTTTTGACCACCGCCTGGCCAGAACTCGATAAACTGGATCACCAGTTCTCTGAGAACTCCACTCGGCGAAGACGATCAAAGCTGGCAAACCAACACCAAAACAAGCAATAATAATATGCCAACCTAAAGAAAATCCCATCTGAGTTCGGGCAGCTACAGGGTTGGCAATAGTAGCGGCAAACAGAGCCTTATACACTCCTTAACTATAGCAAAAGTTTTGTCTCAATATACTAGATTGAGGATCCATGACAACAAATCTTTGGTTGGACCAACGGCCTAAAACCATTCTGCTAAGGCAAACATATATGGTCGAGTGAATAAGTCCAAAAATTTGGTAAAAAGGCAAGGTTTGCCATAAAATAATTAAGTATATGGATCAATTTGGCTCATGGGCAAAAATAGTTATCGTCGAAGACGAAGCCAGTTTAGCTGAAATTTATAAAACCAGGCTTGAACTTCTCGGCTATATCTGTTTTGTGGCTCGTGACGGTATAGAAGCGCTAGTGGTGATTGAAAAAGAACGTCCTAGCCTAGTGTTATTAGATATCATGTTGCCCAAGATGTCGGGTGATCAACTGCTTCATGTCATGCGTGCCAATAGCTGGGGCAAGGACATTAAAGTATTGGTTATTTCCAACTTGAATGAAGCTGATGCCCCGGCCGGTCTACGCGATCAGCACATCGAAGGCTATGCTGTTAAAGCAAACTTATCTGATGACCAGATTGACCAGCTCGTCAATAATATACTTAAGCCTTCCCAGTCCGCAGCGAATGCTGGGCAGGTCACTACAGCTCCTCCGACTAGTTAGCAGTTTCAGTTTTTCTGACTCAGGCCGTGAATTTTTTATATTGTCTGATGGCTATAGGTATAAATACGGCCAGTATAACGACGCACCAGACTAAAATTTTCCAAGTTGCTCCACCGTCAGGTACGCCCAGAGCGAGATGTCTGGCCGAATCGGCCACAAATGTCACTGGTTGGTTACGGACGAAAACCTGTAGCCAGCTAGGCATGGTTTGAACTGGTATAAAAGCGGCGCTGGCGAAAGTCAGCGGAAAGATCAACACGAAACTGGCTAATTGAGCAGTCTCTGGGTCGTGAACAGCCATACCAACCCAGGCAAAAGCCCACGACAGGGCATAACCAAACAGGACAGCGATCGCCATCATGGCGACGGCATTAGCAAAACCGTCATGGAAGCGAAAACCGATTAGATAACCAACTCCGACCATAATTAAGACTACGACGGTGTTGCGAACAGCATCAGCAAAAGTTCGGCCGGCTACGACCGCTAAGCGGCTCATCGGTAATGACCGAAATCGGTCAATGATGCCCTTACCAATATCGTCCGCCAAACCGATGCCGGTTTGAACGCCACCAAACATAACCATTTGTACCAAAATCCCCGGCAGCAAATAGTCGATATATTTGCCGCCTGGTACATGGATGCTACCGCCTAAGGCGCCACCAAAGACATAATTAAAGAGTAGCAAAAACATGACTGGCTGAATCGATGAAAAGAATAACAGACGCGGCAAACGAACATAACGAACCAAGTTGCGCCGGGTAATGATCAAAGTATCGCGTAAGCCTTTAATTAATTTCTCAAAGAAGTTCATTGGTGGGGCCTCCGGTCGGTTTTAGGTTCTGGTTGATTAAGGCGGGGCTTGTCGCCGGTCAGAGTCAAAAAGACATCGTCTAGTGACGGGCGGTGTAAAGACAGCGACAAAATTTGAAGTTTGGCTTGGCTGAGAGCTCCAGCGATATCAACCAGGCCACTGGCGCCACCACTAACCGGTAAAGATACCATGTGAGAGTTCTCGTCGTAATTGGGAGCGTGTGAAAACTTCCGGACCAGTTCTAAAGCTTGCTCTTTGTCGCTAGGGTTACTCAGTTCAAATTCGACAATATCACCACCGAGTCTGGTTTTTAGCTCGTCACTAGTGCCCGTATCGATGACCTTACCTTCATTAATGATGGCAATCTGATCAGCCAATTCGTCGGCCTCTTCCAAGTACTGCGTGGTTAGGAGTATTGAAGTTCCGTCTCGGACTAGTTCCCTAATAATTTGCCAAATGTCTTGCCGTGACTTTGGATCAAGTCCGGTAGTTGGTTCATCTAAGAATAAGACCTTGGGTCGTCCGACTAAACTGGCACCGACATCTAATCGACGACGCATGCCGCCGGAGTAAGTCCGAACTGGGCGATGGGCGGCTTCGCTCAGGTCTAGTCTCTCAAGCAGATCGTGGGTTCGCTTTTTAGCTTCAGCTCGTCGGAGTCCATACAGCCGACCGGTCATGTAAACATTCTCGTAACCAGTTTGGAACTCGTCGACGGCTGCGTATTGACCGGCTAGACCGATCGTTTCACGGACCTTTTCGGCTTCCTTAACAACGTCAAATCCCAACACACTAGCCGAACCCTTATCGGGTACATAAAGAGTACTCAAAATCTTAATCATGGTTGTTTTGCCGGCCCCGTTGGGTCCCAGTAAACCAAAAATTTTGTTTTCAGGGGCTGACAAAGTTATGTCGTCAACGGCACAAAGTTTGCCGAAACATTTGACCAGATGGTTAACTTCAAAGGCATTCATATACAGCTCTTAGCTTATCATAGGCTATACCGGTTTTGGTTTAATTTCCGAAGAATTCGGATACGCACCTGAACACATTAATATCTAATTGACAATCTTAGTCTCTCCGCTAATATTAAGTTAATAATTAAAGTGGTTAGGGGAGAGATCATGCCTAAATCAAACAAGTCTGAGTCTGGCCTCGGGCAAATTTTCATAGTGGCCATCATTATTGTCGTTTTGGCTGTAGCTGGGGTGCTTATCTGGAGCCTGACCAAAAACTCAAACAATAATTCATCCTCCAATAGCACAACATCGACCGCTAACACGGCTGATGTTAATAGCAACTGTCAGAACTACTATCACGACAGTATCCTCTGCGCCTTTGCCAATCACATTGGCCTCTCCGCCTACTCATATACCGCCAGCGGTACTGCTACCTCCAGTACGGGTACGCAATCTAGCTTTACCTTTGCCAATGACGGTAAGGGCAACCGAGAAATCACTTACACCAGCAGCGCCGGCAAGCTCAGCATGATCGTGCTGGATGGCAGTGAATATATTCAGAGTGGTAGTGATACCACCTGGTTGGAATATTCGGGAAGTAACATAAGTTCAGCCACGCCAGTCCCGGATCCCACGAGTAATTTTAACCTGTCTTTCTCCAGCACCGAGTTAGCTAAATACTCTTTTGCCAAAGAAGGTACGGTTGCTTGTGGTAGGCTGAGCTGTGTTAAATACAAGGTGAATATTGTCGCTTCGCCGGCAATTACTCAATATGTCTATTTTGATACGTCCAGCTACCTTCTAAGACAATGGACCTACAACGATCCAGCGACTGGTGTATCTGTTAATTCGAACCTCAGCTACCAAGCCGTAACAATCACCAAGCCGTCACCTGTGCAGCAGGTATCTATCTAAACCGCCGTCTTCAGCTTAGTCAAAATTAACGTCAATTAACTCTTAAAAGTTGCTTAAGCAACGGGAATTCATTGTACGGTTGATTGAATTTTTTGGAACCGATATGGCCTTGGCCTACGGCTACCACCAAAGCTGCGTTAAGTTTCTTGGCCGCTTCTTGAGCGTGCTTATTGTCGCAACCCCAGGGGTCATTATCAGAGTTAATAAGAATGATTTCGCTAACAACGCTCTTGATGTCATCCCAGCAGTAATCCTTCTCTAGCAGCTTGTCGTGATTTTTATCGTTTAAGGCGCTATAAAAACCGGAAACCAAGATAGCCTGCTTTAGCTCAATGTCAATTGATTGCAAAAAACTGAGAATTACCGGACAAGCGCCGGCGTGGCCGATAATAATGGTCTCCTGATCAAGGCCGGGCATGTTCTTCTGGATATAGCTGCGAGTTTCGTTCAGACTTGGTTTTTTAGCTAACGGTAATAATGGCCACCAGACTTGATAATCTCTTGACTCCAGATATTTTTTGGTGTCGGCGAACCAGAAATAGTCTTTGTCGTTGCCGCCGCTACCGTGCAATAACCAAGCAGTTCTCATACTTTACCCATTAACTTATCATAACACCGTCTGGCCATGATGCTCCAAGAAGCTCTTGGTTATAAGTTAAGCTAGGTCTAGATATGAATACTAAATTAAACTAAAGCCAAGCTTGGTTTTTGAGTGTCCTGGTAATAAGTAGCTTTAAGCCTGTTCCGCAGCAGCTTGATATCTTAATTGTGCATCTTGGTCGGCAGCTATTACAGCCATTCTTGAAATCGCAGATTGAATATCATCCTGACAATCGGGAGGTAACAAACGTAAAGGTTGACCTTGCGCTTCCTGATCACCGAAGATAAGTGAATTTCTCAAGGCTGTGAAGCGATTGCATCTATAGACACCGTCTGAACTCTGGGCAAGATATCTGCAGCATAGTCGTCCAGCCCTAAGGCCACAATCCTCGGCCGTAGAAACTTCTCGTCGATATGTTCCGGTTTCCTCAAGATGATATCCGTCCGCATTGACCGTCATGTCGCTGCTTGAATTTGTTACTATCGCTACTTGGCCGTCCGTATACTCGTTCCAAGGATCAACAACAACTACTCCTAATTCACCACTGCCAGAGTCTTTAACTATAGCTCCTGGTTTCATGAGCCCTCCTTGCTAAAAAGTACTCTACTAGCCGTAAGTATAAAGTGCAAGGATGAGCATTATAAACTAATCATGTTGAAACTGAGCAATGGACATTTAACAGATAACGTTAATGGTTGATGCCCAAACCAACGGTCACATAATTTTGTTAAGCGAACTAACGAATTAGCCCTGACGTACGTGTTAGCAAGACGCTAGCAGTAACTATTGCTATAGCGACGATATCAAATACTGGATGTCGCAGAACAAACTTCTCGCCACGGACTAACGTTTTGCGCCAAGCTAGGCCATGATTCAAAAGTAGAAAGGCGAAGGCTACCGCACCAAGCAGAACAACTATTGCAACACCAGTTGATGTGCTACCATCAGCTACTAGCTGAATACGAGTTATCTGCTGTTGTTGAGGCTCCGCAACAGGCGTTGACTTGGCAGGTGTTGCGGCTATGACTGACTGACTGGCTGGTGAAGCAAACATCGCATCAACCAAGGTCTCAGGACCGCTATTCTGATAGTTTGGTATATTATCAATTCCAAAACCAATATCCTGGTAGGTTGTATTGAGCATGTTAGCTCGATGTTCGGGGCTATTCATCCAGGCCGTAATAACGTCTTGGGCAGTGTCAAAGCCATAGGCCAGATTTTCACCGGCAGTTTGATAACCATAACCGGCGGCGGTAATAAAGGACCCTGGAGTCTGTCCACTGGGCGTGTCATGCGACCAATAATTAAGAGCGCCCATATTGTCGGCTTTGGTTTGGGCAGCTTGATCCAACTCAGCATTAATTGTCAGAGGAGCTTCACCGTCAGTAATTCGCTGGGAGTTGGTATCGTTAAGCAAACTTTGGATGCTCATATCGGTAGCATAGCCAAGGACGCTTTTATTTTGTTGGCCAATCCAACTATTAACCGCAAAACCTAAACCAATTACCAGCGCGATGGGCAAATACGGCCAATAGGTCTTTAGATAGTTGTTATTGTGGTGATGGTGTTGGCCGAGTCTCAGCTTATGAGCAGGCGGAGTACGGCGAGGTTTTATTTTGGTCAGCGTCATTTTTGATGTTAATGCTTACCGGCTATTTTAGCAGATCGACGGTATTGAGGCAAAACCTTAAGTGGTATAGAGCCATTGCCGCTGCTACGGCTACATTGAACGATTCCTTACGGCCTGACATGGGTATTTCAATGATAGTGTCGCAAGCCGTTAGTATCTCGGCTTCCAGACCTTCGACTTCTCGGCCGACAATCAAGGCAGTTTTAGTTGAGGCCCGGTATTCTGGCAGCCTAACTGCATCTGGGTGTTGTTCAAGGCCTACAATCTTAAAGCCATCCGTTCTTAGTTTAGATAGTACAATCTCAATCCGCTCACTGTGTTGCCACTTAACAAACCGTTCCGCTCCCAACGCTGTCTTATGAATCTGGGCATCGATTTTCTTAGCTAAATAAGGCAATCGATCATCCTTGGCCGAAATCGGGTATGGCGTGTAGCCAGTTAAGCAAACCGATTTAACACCCAAGCCTTCAGCTGTTCTCAGTAGCGACCCTACGTTGTGACAACTTCGGATATTATGGACAATTAAAACAATCTCAAGCATAGCCTAACTATACTAAAGCTCCTATGGTCGGCAAAACGTTTGTGCTTTATACTAGTCACGTATGCAAGACGAAGTTGCCGTTAAAAGTCGTGAAGAACAGGAGCAGCTCGCCCAGCGCCGAGCGGCTATCTTAGGTATCAACTATGTTAATACCTCACAACTGCCCAATAAGCAGCTGTTCCAAAATTTGCTAAGCGTACCTGATTTATACCGATTAAAAATGATTCCTATCAGCGCCGATCAGAGCAATATATTGTTCGGTATTTTAACAACCACGCCCCAGTCGGCCATGGCCGAAATTAAACATCGGTTTCTTGACCAATTGACTAGTTTTGCCATCATCTCCGATGCTGGCTATCACGAGTACATGGGTCTTTATGATCCACCTAAAAAGGTGACTTATTCGGATATTGCCATCAACACCGCCGGTACTGAGGAATTAATCAAAAATGTTTCTAGTACTTTAGAGCAAGTCAAAGCCGATGACATGTTGGCCTATCTCGTGTCACAAGCTCACCACCTTAATGCTTCAGATATTCATGTTGAAACCGGCCCTAACGACGTGCGGATCCGCTTCCGAATTGACGGAGTTTTACATCCGATTGCCCGTATTACGTTAGACAAATACCGGGTTTTAGTAGCGGCCATCGCTAGTGCTGGCAATATCTCGACCTCGGCCGAGGGAGCCCAACAGGGTCATATTGCCCAGGTTGTCAAAATGGCTGACGGTAAAGAAGTCGATGTCAATGTTCGAATCGAAACCGTAACCACTATTAATGGCATGGATATCGTGATGCGGCTGTTTAATATGCAAGAAGAAATGTTCCAGCTGGACTGGCTCGGCCTGTCGCAGGCCGAACGAAAGGTGCTGGATGATATTATCGCTAAACCGAGCGGTCTAGTGATGGTGGTTGGTCCAACGGCCTCTGGTAAAACGACGACCCTCTACACCATTATGCGTTCGCTTAATCAGGATGAGCGCAAAATTATTACGATCGAAGACCCGGTGGAATATCAATTTCCGGGTATCACTCAGATATCAGTTCGTGGTAAAGATGCGGATCATGATGAAAACTTTGCCGATACTCTGCGGGCCGTTTTGCGGCTAGATCCAGATATTGTCATGGTCGGTGAGATCAGGGATAACGATACGGCTCGTACGGCTCTCCAAGCCGCTCTAACCGGCCACTTAGTGTTAACAACGTTTCACGCTGGTTCGGCCGCTACGGCCCTAACTCGGTTGGCCGATGTCATCGGTCAGAATCCATTGTTTGTTTCTTCGATTCGTCTAGTGATGGCTCAACGCTTAGTTCGCAAGCTCGATGACAGTATTAAGCAAGCCTATCAACCGGATGAGCCAACTTTGGCGCGACTAAGAGCAGTGGTCGACTCACTACCTGAAGGTGTTGAGAGACCAAATCTAGAAGGCTTGCAGTTGTACAAACCCGGCGCTTCGGCCGAAAACCCCTATGGTTATACTGGGCAGATGGCTATACGCGAACAGTTTTTGATGAGCGGCGAAATCAGGCAACTTCTGCAACAAACGACTGTGGTGCCGTCGAGCGAAGAAATTGAAGCGGCCGCCATCAGAAGCGGCATGTGCACTATCCGCCAAGACGGGTTCTTGAAAGTGATTGCTGGTCTGACCACAATTGAAGAAGTTTATCGCGTTCTTGGGTAGTTGACATACTTCTTGCGTCTTGAGGTGAAATAATGTAATGTAGGTTGGTTATGCCAAGTGTGATTCAAGCTATTGAAGAATCTTTCAAGAAGTCGGCCGTGGTCGATGTTCGTTCTGGGGATACCGTTCGCGTTCATCAGCGGATTCGTGAGGGTAATAAGGAACGTATCCAGATTTTTCAGGGCCAGGTTATTCGAACTAGCCGAAAAGGTAGCTTGACTAACCGAATTACTGTTCGACGTTTAGCAAGTGGTGTAGGTGTTGAGAAAAGCTTTTTGCTACACAGTCCACTGGTTTTGAAAGTTGAGGTTACCAAGCGCAGCAAAGTTAGACGCAATTACTTAAGCTACATGCGGCAACGAACCGGTAAAGCGACTCGCATGACTGGAATCGAATTTGATAAAGAACAAGTTAACTCCGTTCGTGACACAGCCGCTGAAGCTGAAGCCGAAAAGTTAAAAGAAGAAACCGCTAAGGCCGCCGAAGAAGAAGCTGCCAAAAAAGCTGCAGAAGAAGCTAAACTTGAAGCCAAAGCCGCTGAAGTTGTAGCTCATCACGAAGAAGTTGTAAAAGAATAGCACTAGTTTTTTTAGTGTTTATGTTTAATTCATGTTGTTTTGGTTTCGGTCATTGATTTGATTTATTAAGTTATAAGTTGTTCTGCTTTATGTGCTTCCTTGTTTCTATACATAGCTTCGTCTGCCTTGTGTACTAGTGCACTTGGGTCTAAGGGATCTTCTGGAGACCATATAGCTGAGCCAATCGAGAATCCAATCTTTGGAATGCTTATGGTTGAAAGTAATTCATCTGAAAATTCATCCAATATGCTGGTCACATAACCTAGAGTATTTTTCATTTGTCCCTCCGGGTCTTTAGTTCTATCCCCATTTTCTCCCGACAAACTAACGATTACTCCAAATTCATCTCCGCCGTAGCGTCCAGCGCTTCCTTCCAGCTGTCCATCTTTTTCTTTGCCGAATAATCTTTCGTGTGTAACAATATCTCCCTCGCGACGGAATATTGACGATAAGACTTGACTGCACATCTGGAGCAAGACGTCACCAACTTCATGCCCGCACTCGTCATTAACTTTTTTGAAACCTTCAATATCTATAAAGAAAATGCCGAAGGCTTTACCTAGACGTATTTTCTCTTTAATTTCTTCCTTCCAAGCGGGTTTATTCAATAGTCCCGTGAGTTCATCGTGGGATGCTCGATGTGCTAATTCCTTGTTCTGTTGTTCCAGTAAACTAATACGCGACAAATAGGCTTGTTCCCGCTTACGATAACTACGATGTTGGCTAACCGCAACAGCACCGAGCGCCCCGGTCAAAACTAATCCGAAGCGGTTGAAATTTTTACAAGAATGTTCTTTCACGATGTTATTATAACATAAGTATGATATAAAGCAAAAATAACCGTCCTGATTTACAATGTTGTTATGGTAATTGTAGGTATCGATGAGGTTGGAAGGGGTTGCTGGGCGGGTCCGCTGGTAGTGGGCGCAGTTATTTTGAATCAGCCGATTGATGGGCTAAGGGATTCAAAGAAACTTACCAAAAAGCGCCGAGAAAATCTCTCTAAAATTGTGTTAGATCGTGCTGCTGCCACCGGGTTGGGCTGGGTGACAGCTGAGGAGATAGACTCTTTGGGATTAACACGAAGTACTGGTTTGGCTACCGAGCGAGCATTGGCACAAATCAAAATTAACTTCGATGAGATTATTATCGACGGGAACACTAACTTTCTACCAGAAGATCCTAGAGCAAGAACAATCATTAATGCTGACAACTGCGTGGCTGCTGTAAGCGCGGCTAGCATCATAGCTAAGGTTGCTAGGGATGCCTATATGACCCAAGCGGCCCTGTTGTATCCGGATTATGGTTTTGATGTACACGTCGGCTACGGTACAACTCGTCATATCGCCTCCCTTCGAAAGCACGGTATCTGCCAGCTGCACAGGCGAAGCTATAAACCAATAAGAAACTTGACTAAGCCGGATAGAGCTAGCTCTTAAAAAACGATCTAACGGATCCTAGATCACGGTCAAGCCACTTTACCCGGGTGTCAATTTCTGTCAAGCCAATAACTATATTGCGTCTTAAGGTTATTTCACCTAATTTCGGCTTGAAAAACTGAGTGTATTTTTCGGCCCATGCTTTAGTGTTGCAAATAGCAGCGGCATAGCGAGGGTAATCATCATAAGATTTATCTCGCGCATAAGTTTTTTCGATCCATTGCCAGTTATCAACTAACCACTGCCAAGCAACGTTGCGAACATAACGGTTACGGAGCAGTAAAATTAACCAATACTCGGCGTCCTGTGGTTTGATGATGGGAGCATTCTTCAGTCGAGACAATAGAATAGCGGCTTCAGCTGGGTCTTTAGTCATGGTTAGAGCTGACATGATGTCCGATTTCAGATCGGCATTGTTCGTTTCGTCGTGCAGCTTGACTAAATATTGAAAGGCACCTTTTAGCTTGTTTTTGACTGGTACACCGAAAACCAGACTACGAAGTTCAGCATTTAAGTTTTCAGGATCAGCCTGATAATCTGCAAAACGCTTGGTTGCTTCATTGACTATAGCTTGTTCCTCGGCGTAGGCTCCCAGGCTAAGAATTGTGGCACGTAGCTTCTGGTCAGCCGATGATTCATCAGCTTGCTCGTCCCAGCCTAGCCGCTTCGCTTCATTCTTCACTAGGCTGCCGACGTAAGCCTTGATGGGTTTCTCGAGTTGTTCATCAAGATCAATGAACCTAACAGCCTCACTGATTAGAAGTGCTATCATTGTCCAAACTGACTCTGATGATTCATCGGCGTAGGCCGCTAGCAGCTTTAGTGCCTCACCAAACGGCTGGTGGCCAGCTTTGGCTAGCATGCTGGCGCTATTGAGTAGCATTAATCTATCAATTACACCAACTGATTTCGCCTTGAGAAGTTCAATTAAGTAATCATGGTGGGTTGGCTGGATATAGTTGACGATGTAGTGACCAAGCGTATTTTGGTTTAATAACAAGGGCCTTGTGCCAGTTGATAGCCTGATTTTAAGTTCGGCCTTCGTGAGTAAATCGGGCAAACTTTTTCCGTCGGTAAACAGGGGAACTGGCCACAGTCGTCCGTCTGAGGTTTCGCCGTTCTCTAGAAAGTGGGCTTGGCCGACTGTCACCGATTGCTCGGTTTGATCAACAGATATTACCGGAAAACCGGCTTGGTCAAGCCAGGGATTCATAAAACCAGCAACGTCGTGGCCGCTAGATTTTCCTAGGGCCTTCCATAAATCGTTACCGGTAGTGTTGCCATATGCGTGAGCTGTAAAGTAATCAGTTAAGCCGCGCCTAAATGCTTCCTCGCCGAGGTAGGCCTTAAGCATGAAAAGCAACCGGCCACCTTTGGCATAAACAATCGATGAATCGAATAAAGTACTAATTTCATCAGGATGGTGGATGTTGGTTTTGACTGCCTGAACTCCAGGCATAGCATCTCTTCGCAGGGCCGATAAGCCCTCACTAATGCTAAATGATTCCCAAATTTGCCACTCCGGAAAAAGGGCATCAACAGCCTGATACTCCATTAGATCAGCAAAACTTTCGTTTAACCACAAATCATCCCACCAGCGCATGGTTACTAAGTTGCCAAACCATTGGTGTGAGGTCTCGTGAGTTATGACTGTAGCGATCAATTCTCTAGCCGATTGTGATGTCTTACCTGGATAGGCTAATAACGCTCGCTCTCGGTAGGTAACTAAGCCCCAGTTTTCCATAGCACCAGACGAAAAATCGGGCAATGCCACATGGTCGATTTTTGCTAACGGATAAGGGACTCCGAAATAATCTTCAAAGAACTCAATGGACCGCTTAGCGACGTCTAGGGCAAAATCTAAAGCATTCAGTGGTTGAGTCGTTGTAGTCCAAATACTTACATCGGTACCTCGTTTAGTTTTAGAACTTATGTTGTGCATGTTTCCAATCACGAATGCCAGTAGATAAGTAGACATTGGTGGAGTTGTCTCAAAGCTGGTACTCACCATTGAATCTGGCAGCGTCGTTTGCTTCTCGATCGGAGTATTTGATAACAGCTCTAAGCCCGGCGGGGTAATTAATGTTAAATGAAAAGTTGCCTTGGCTTCCGGCTCATCAATACACGGGAAGACATCTCTGGCGTAATGACTTTCGAACTGTGTAGCCAACAATACCTGTTCCTTCTTTTGAGCGTTAAAAAAGCAAGGGTATAGACCAGTCATATCGCGGGTAATTTTGCCCTTGAAGTTAAGATGGACTTCGTAATTGCTAGCGTAGACCATCTCAGCCGTGTGGACACGAACTTCATTGAGGGTATCCTGGTTATTGATGCGTTGAACGGTTAATTCTTGTGAACCTTTTTTGTCATGTTTGATAACTCTAGCACTCTCGACCTTAAGTTCATTTTGATGAAAGGTTAATCGTTGGCTGGGCCGGCCGGTTTTTTTAAGTCTTATGACCACAGTTCCAGAAAAGGTCATTGACTTAGCGTCTGGTGTCAGCTGCAGCTCGTAATGCAGTGGCTTTAGTTCAGTGTAAAAACGGTGGACAGACTTAGTCATTTGAGTCCAGTTTAGCATGTCCGAATTAGAACATGAGGTCTTGTTGACAAATCAGAAATAAACGTGCAAAATATAATTGAACGGAGAAATAACTATGGATTTTGCGAGATTTAATTCGGCTCATGAACCGGAAGAAGGTGTCAGTGCCGCTGCCTTGGATCAGACTCCAGATGTGTTGGAAGCTGCCTTGGTTGAAATTCAGCAGGCTCTAGTCATAAAGCGACAAGCGGAAGGCCTAAGAATCGGTAAGTTGGGCACTAGACTTATTGAAGGTGTTGAAGATCGGACGTAGACCAGTCTCGGTCAGTCAATTAAATTGACAGTCATAGGTTGTAGCGTATAATTGTCAGTGTTGTCCGGCGTTCTCGTCGGGCTTTTTTATGCCCAGACATAAGCTACATATCAGCCTAATAAGCAAAACTAAATTGATAGGAGAAATTATTCATGGAAATGGACTTTAAGCAACTTGCCGTAGCAATTCGCGCTATTGCCGAGGAAAAAAATTTACCAGAAGAAACCGTTCAGGAGATTGTTGAACAGGCTTTAGCGGCAGCTTATCGCCGGGATTATGGTGATCGTGAGGGTGAAGTTCGTGTGACTATGAATCTTAATACCGGTAGTGTTGATGCCTATATCACAAAGGAAATTGTTGAGGAAGTTCAAAATCCAGCTTATGAAATTTCACTGAAAGATGCCGGTGTCATGCGTAAGGATGCCAAGGTTGGTGAAACCGTTGAAGTTCATGACAACGTTCAGGATTTCGGTCGCGTTGCCGCCCAGACCGCCAAACAAGTTATTTTGCAACGACTCCGCGAAGCTGAGCGCGAAATCATTATGGGTGAGTATGAAGACAAAATTGGGACTGTTATTAACGGCGTCGTGTCACGGGTTGAAGGCAGCATTATTAGAGTTGATCTTGGCCGAGCTCAAAGTATTATGCCAAGAAGCGAGCAAATTCAAAGCGAGCGCTATTATAGCGGACAACGGCTTAAAGTGTTCCTTAAGGACGTCGAGCGCGGGCCACGTGGACCACAGTTAATCGTGTCACGTGGCAATACTCAGTTTGTTGAATGGCTTTTCCGCTCAGAGGTTCCCGAGATGGAGAGCGGGGCTGTTGAGATCAAGGGGATTGCACGAGAAGCTGGCGTCCGCAGCAAAATTGCTGTTGCCAGTAATGTCCAGGGTGTTGATCCAGTTGGAACGTTCGTTGGCGGTCACGGTACGCGGGTTAATGCCGTCATGAGTGAAGTTGGCGAACAAGAGAAAATTGATATCGTGGTCTGGAGCGACGATCCGACTGATTACATCACCAATGCACTCAGCCCGACTAAAGTTACCAAAGTCACGCTTGATAAAGAATCTGGTAAGGCCCGAGTAACAGTACCCGAAGATCAACTAAGTATTGCGATTGGCAAGAACGGTCAGAATGTTCGATTAGCCAGCAAATTGACCGGCTTTGAACTCGACATTGAATCAGATAAGCAACAGCAAGCTGATGAAAAACCGGTCACTGAGCCAGCCAATAAAGTGCCAAAATTAAAAAAGAAAAGTGACCTAGAAAGTAGTTTGCTTAAAACAATTGAAGAACACGGCGAGTAAAATTTCTAGCAGACGTGTTTAGCTGGTGTTCATGTGGCGGGGTCGACGATTTAGCACTCTTGACTCAGGAGTGCTAAAGGTTATAGAATAAAGCTGATTAAGTATTGAGACAACAGATATGACTGAACGTCAGCGACAAATTTTAAATGCCATTGTTGAGCAGTATGCCGAAGTTGCCAGCCCAGTTGGTAGCAATCTACTAGCCAAGGCTTTTAATGTCTCTTCAGCCACTATTAGGGCTGAGATGGCTGAGCTAGAACAGTTAGGCTTCATTGCCCAACCTCACACTAGTGCTGGGCGTATTCCAACCGACAAGGGCTACCGTTTTTATGTTAATAACTTGGCTGAAGGTAACGTTGTGCCTGTTACCCAAGGCATGTCTGATCGTCGGGCTGAACGGGCAATTGCCGCTCGAATTGTGGGTGGCGGTGCACCAGACAGGATGATCCGTAACGCTGTCGACAACTTGGTTGAGTTAACGCATAACCTCGGTATGGCAACAATTGGCAATCAATTATATATGAGCGGCCTGTCAAATTTATTTGGTCAGCCAGAGTTTATCAACGGTCTACATGTTCGACAGGTTGCCCAGTTATTAGATAACCTTGAACCGTGGTTGCAGGAAGCCGCCCTGAATGAGCCGCTGAGTGTTTACATTGGTCAGGAAAATCCGATCGGCCGCAGCGCTGGCTGTAGCTTAATAATTAGTCGTTTCCGGGGTCCGTTCAGTGATCGTAGCTACATTGGTGTTCTCGGGCCAACCCGCCAAAGCTACCGTGACGTGATGGCTCTAGTCCGTCGCACTGGCGAGGAGCTTGAAGAGGTTTGGAATGACTAGAAGCAAACCAGCTGGTAATCCGCTATCTTCACATCAGCTGAAAGACTTACACGCTAAAATTGTTGAGCTAACCGACGCCCTGAAGCAGGAGCGGGCCGACTCGATTAATTTGCGACGTCAATATGAGGATCAACTCTCTAATGCTCGGACTAACACCAAAGTCAGCGTTGTGACTGAGCTATTGCCAGTTATCGACAATGTTGAGCGGGCCCTAATGCATACCCCGAAAGAATTAGCCGATAGCGATTATGTTAAGGGCGTTCAACAGGTCGCCAAGCAATTAGCTAAAGCCTTGGAAGATCTGGGAGTAACGCGCATCGCTACCGTTGGCCAAGAATTCAACCCACGCTATCACGAAGCCGTCATGATGGACGAGGGGGAGGGCACCAAAGAAATTGTCAGCCAGGAATTACTAGCCGGCTATCAGCTAGGTGACACAGTTATCCGTCATGCGATGGTCAAAGTCCAATCGCAGTAGGCCCGATTAACAGCTTCCGACTGCCTACTGCCCTGTGCATAATTAGCACTCTTGACCAGTGAGTGCTAAATGGTATCATAGTAATAGGACTGGTGATCAGTCGCACACAACCTATCAAGCGAGCAAGCCGAATGGAGACAAAAGACAACTATGATGCCCAATTCTCCCGATTTCCAAGAATTTCTAAATCATTTAACTAGTAATGCGCTGCAAAGCCTTAAGCATGCCGATGCAATTGCGCGCAGCTTTGGCAGCGCTTATGTCGGTACTGAGCACTTGTTGTTGGGCGTACTAGCCCAAGAATCTTCAATGGGAGCTAAAATTTTAGAAAATGCTGGCATCACCCTTGATCGAGCCCGAATGGCCCTGAATCTGACGCCCAAGACATTAGTGATTAATTTAGGGGCCAAGGGTTTATCAGAAACCGCCAAGCTAACCCTTAAATCAGCCTACGACATAGCCCAAGATTTTGGCCAAGAGTTTTGCGGAACAGAGCATATTCTATACAGCATCTTGAACCAGAAAAATGCCCGGGCCACCAGGTTGCTGCACGATCTCAACGCCGACGTTGATGGTATTACAGGTGAGCTGGAACAATTTCTGAATCGACAACAGTTCGAAGAACAAAACGGCTCGAACGAATCGTCACGCCGGGGTTCCACCAAGAAATCGCGCAAGACAACTTTAGACTTCTTCGGGACTGATTTAACGGCCGAAGCCCGGGAGGGTAAGCTTGATCCGGTTGTTGGCCGCGAAAACCAAATCCGGCGGGTGATCACGATTTTGAATCGTCGGACCAAAAATAATCCGGTCTTGATTGGCGAACCGGGCGTCGGCAAAACGGCGATTGTTGAAGGCTTGGCGCAACGGATCGTGTCTGAAGATGTGCCTGATAGTTTGCAAGATAAACGGATTGTCGTGCTTGATCTAGCCGGCATGATTGCGGGTACTAAATACCGTGGTGAGTTTGAAGAGCGTTTGAAAAAAGTGATCGGGGAGTTGGAACGCGACACCCGGACAATTATCTTTATTGACGAACTACACGTTATCGTTGGAGCGGGTGCCGCCGAGGGTGCGCTCGATGCTGGCAACATTTTGAAACCAGCCCTGGCCCGTGGCAAAATCCAAGTCATTGGTGCAACCACAACCGCCGAATACACCAAACATATCGAGAAAGATGCCGCTCTGGAGCGACGCTTCCAACCGATTCAGGTGCCAGAAACCACTATCCCCGAAACAATTGCAATCCTGAAAGGACTGCGCAAATATTATGAAAAATTCCACGGCGTTACCATCAGCGACGAGGTGATTGAAGACGCCGTTACTCTGGCCCAGCGTTATATTAACGATCGGTTTATGCCGGATAAAGCGATTGATTTACTGGATGAAACGGCCGCCTACTTGAGGGTCGATAAGGGTCGAACCTCACCGGAAATCAGGCGCCTACAGAAAGAACTAAAATTGGTGCAATTGCACATCGAGGATGCAGCTGAGGCAGAAAATTATGAAACCGCCGCCCGTGAAAAAACTCGAGCGATTCAACTCAACCAAGAACTTGCCAAACAGCAGGCTAGCAATCGCAGTACCCAGCCAATTACCGTTAAAAGCGATGATCTGGCTGACGTCATCGCTAGAATGACTGGTGTACCGGTCAAAAAGGTTATTCGTTCAGAAGCCAAATACCTACTCAATATTGAAAAGACTTTGCAAAAATATGTGATTGGCCAAACCGAAGCGGTTAGTGTGGTCTCTAAGGCCATTCGACGCAACCGAAGTGGTGTATCAAGTGAAAGGCGCCCGATTGGCTCCTTCGTTTTTCTTGGCCCAACTGGTGTTGGCAAAACCGAGTTAGCCAAGGTACTAGCTAGAGAGTTTTTTGGTAGCGAATCGGCGTTGGTGAAGATCGACATGAGCGAGTTTTCCGAACATCACAACGTGGCTCGACTAGTTGGTGCCCCGGCCGGCTATGTCGGCTACGATGATGGCGGACAATTGACTGACAAAATCCGTCGTCAGCCGTACAGCCTCGTTCTATTCGATGAGATTGAAAAAGCCCATCCTGATGTTTTCAATATGTTATTGCAAATTCTTGAAGACGGAAGAATAACTGACGCTAAAGGCCGCCCGATTGACTTCACCAATACGATTGTCATTATGACCAGCAATATTGGGGCCGAAAAACTGCAACGTGAAGCCAATTTAGGCTTTCATGCTCATAGCAGTAGTGATATGAAAAATCTGGACGAGTTGCATGTCACCAATGAGACGATGGTGCGTGATGAGCTAAAACGTATAATGCGCCCTGAACTATTAAACCGGATCGATAAGGTGGTAGTCTTCAAAGCTCTAACCAAGAAAGATATCCTGAAAATTATTGATCTACAGATTGAAGAACTTAAAGCTCGAATTCTAAGGAAGGGCCTTAGTCTAGAGTTAACAACTGCAGCCAAAGACTATTTGCTAGAACACGGTTATGATGCTCATAACGGTGTTCGACCGCTCCGAAGACTAATCCAAGATACGATTGAGGATCATCTAGCGCTTGATTTGCTTGACGACAAATACAGTCGCGGCGATATTGTCCATGTGGCGGCTAAAAACGGTGAACTGGCCTACGCCACGGCACCAGAATAGACTCTAGACTTTTCGTAGCACTGACGCTTGGTTCTTCGGCCAGCGGTGGTAGACTGTAATTAGTATTGGAGGATAAACTACTTGGCTAAGAGACAGACCGTTAAATTCGTGTGCAGCAACTGCGGCACTAACTATCAGGCATGGGTCGGGCGCTGTGATGCCTGTGGTGAGTGGAATACCCTTCAAGAAGAAGTGACAGCTTCAACTACCCTGCGTTCAACCGGTAGTTTTATGGGCGGGCAAGTGCTGAGCACCGAATCGGTTGATGTATCGATTGCCAAGGACCACAAGCGCCTGGTGTCAGGTATTGCTGATGTTGATACTGTCTTAGGCGGTGGTGTGGTGGCTGGCAGCATTACCTTATTGGCTGGCCAACCCGGTATTGGCAAGAGTACGCTGCTGCTACAGTTGGCTTATGCTTTAGCAAAATCCTATCCGGTTCTATATGTCAGTGGTGAAGAGTCGGCCCACCAGATTGGGCTCAGAGCGGCCCGTCTTGGCGTTCACCACCAAGCCCTACAGTTAGCTACCTCCAACTCGACAGATGATATCGTGGCGACGATCGATAAAGGCATCTATCGGCTGGTGATAGTCGATTCGATTCAGTCGGTAGCCGTCAATGGCGTACCAACATCACCCGGGACGGTCTCACAGATCACTAATAGTGCCCAGTTATTAATGCAAGCCGCCAAACAATCTGACACAGCCGTGATCGTGGTCGGCCATGTTACTAAAGAGGGCATTATTGCTGGACCAAAAATTCTGGAACATGTGGTTGATGCAGTGCTTCAGCTAGAGGGTGATCGATACGGTGGTTTTAAAGTCCTCCGGGCAATTAAGAATCGGTTTGGCTCAACCAACGAAGCCGGTATTTTTGAGATGTTCGAGGATGGTCTGAAAGCCGTCAAGAATCCATCCGAAAGCTTGCTAGCCGAGCGGCAGGCAAGTGACGGGTCGATTGTTTTAGCAACACTTGAGGGCACTAGACCGTTGCTTGTGGAAGTTCAGGCTTTGGTTAATCGAACAAGCTACGGTTACCCCAAGCGGACCGCTAGCGGTTTTGATTTAAATCGCCTTAACTTATTAGTGGCCATGCTGGAACGTCGCACCAAACTTGATCTTGTTGATAAGGATATTTATGTCAATATTGTTGGCGGAATTAAGATTACTGAACCAGCCGCTGACTTAGCAGTCTGTATGGCCATTGGCTCAGCCGCCAAAGGTATGCAGTTGAAAAACAACGCCGTGGTATTCGGTGAAGTTGGCTTGTCGGGGGAAGTTCGTCATGTCACCTTTATGGATCGGCGTTTAGCCGAAGCAAAAAAACTTGGTTTTAATCGAGCCATTGGACCGATCCAACGAACTGGCAAAAAACTGACTGGATTGGATGGGGTTAGTAATGTTCGGTCGGCACTCAACACATATTTAGAAAAGAGCTAGAGCCAAACTGTTGTTACGTTACGTTGTTGGTGGTGTGCCGGGTTGGTTGGTATTCGGATCGTTAACGGTTGTTGCAGGATTGCTAGTGCTGCTATAAAGCACGCTATCTACTGCCTGCGCTTCAATAGTCTCGCTGTTAGTAATGGGGACATCAGTAAATGTATATGTATAAGGATTACCAGGTGCCCCATCGCCGGCCGGTATGGCCTGGCTGACAATGGTTTGGCCGTTAGCGACTAGTTCAATTGTGCCGGCTGGCGGTGTCGTATAAGAACCACCCGAGAGTGGGTCAGTGCCTTGCGTAACCGTAACTGTAAAATCACAGTGTGAAATGTCTTCACAGGTATTTTGAACGAGGCTAACCGTGGGCGGGCTATCACTACAATTATGAACATTATCGGTTGCGCCAGTTACAGTTGAAGTCGATCCGGCAGTTTGGCCGGGTGGGTAGAACATGTCAATCGAAAAGGCGTTGGCATTGGCGCCACCAACAGTTTCTTTGGCCAAGGCGGGCGTACAGCTGGTCGCGAGATTGCCGGAAACCTTATCAAGTGTTTCAGAGGTGTTAGACGACGCTGGAGCCACGTACCAAGACGGGAAGAGGTCAGTGCTTGGACCAGGCACCTCGGCGCCATAACCGGTCGAAACGGTCTGGACAAAATCTGGCAAGACTTTGATGTTAGACGGCTGTGTCCAGTTGACTGGCTTGGTGTGTAGTGCAGTCAGAGCCTGTTCCATCCACGTCTTGGTAATTGGTTCGGTAATGTCTTCAAAGTGGCCTTCGATTAATGGCTGGTCAAGTGTATGATAGCCAGCAAAACCGATCACGGCATATTGGGTACTCCAGGCCGTCATAACACCGTTATACTCCTGGTTCTCGGTACCGGTCTTAACGGCAATATCCCAGCCGTCGTAGTTTTGGAACTTCTGGTAGGGCTGTAGGTATGTCGCTCGGGGATCATCAAGCATGGAGTTAATTATGTAAGCCGTATCCGGGTTATAGACCTGGGTAGACTTGGGTTGTTGCCACTGGTAGAGTGTTTTGCCGGTTGAATCAGTTATTTTTATAATATAGGTTTGGGGGATTTCGCCACCGAGTCTGGCCAGCGTCACGTCGCCATTAACTTCTTGATCAAGGGCGATGTCGCCACTACCGATGGCTGCCGAGCCATAACACTGTGTCTGCTGGTCGACGGTTGCTGTTTCGATATTGACGCCCGACGGATAGCAACCGTAAGCCCCACTCGTACCGATCGCTTGGTTAGCCATACTTATCCATTTGTTGATTGAGGCGGTATAATCCAGGCTATTATCGTGAGGTATGATCTCGTAGGAAGCTTTAACGGCCGGGACATTACGTGAGCCAGCTAGAGCATATCGGATCGTCTCGGGACCGGGATAGGTGAAGTTGTCGTCCCAAAGACAATTGCCGCCGTTGCTGGTAGCGGTTGGCTCCGTTTTATCAGTGCAAGGGTAACCAGGTAAGGGTCCTTGACTGTCATACAACACGGATCCCGCTCCAACATCGGTGTTATTTTGGATAAGTGCGGCATAAAGGAAGGGTTTCATACTCGAGCCAGGGGAGATGTTGGTATTAACATAGTTAATTTGGCCGTAATCTGGGTTATTGAAGTCTTCGCCACCCACTAAGGCGACCACCTGACCGGTATTAACGTCTTCAGCTACCATAGCTTCTTCATCGCCACGTACTGCAGCAACATTGGCGGCGTTGGCTTGAACGTCCTTCTCTGCGTCAGCCTGCAGCCCCAGATTAAGAGTTGTTATAACCTTCCAGCCACCGCGATTAACGGTCGTCGCGCCATATTGGTTGTCTAACTGCTGCTTGGCAGCAAGTACAAAATAAGGTGCTTGAATGTTTGAGTATTTGTTCTCTAGCGGTTGGACCTCAGCCAGAATATCGACACTTTTAGCCTGATTTGCTTGATCTTGACTGATATAGCCCTGCTGGGCCATCTGATCCAAGATATACTGCTGGCGGCCAATTAAAGCCGGTTCATCAAAATAATTGACGGCGACTGCCGGGTTGTATTGTGGGCTGCTATAAGGTGAATAAACGGCCGGAGCCTGTGGAATTGCTGCTAGTAGAGCAGCCTGTGGAAGCGTTAAATTCTGACAGGTGGTATTGAAATAATCTTCGGCAGCGGCTTCGCAACCATATTCAACGCCGCCGTACGGTGCAGCATTAAGGTAGCCTACCAAGATATCATTTTTGGAATATTCCCGACTAAGCTCAACCGCCAGGATTAGTTCCTTGAGTTTTGTGGTAATCGTTCGGTTACCAGTCCAGTTTTCATTTAATTTAACAACTTGTTCGGTAATGGTTGAGGCTCCCTGTAGGCCTTCGCCGTGGTGAATTAAGTCAAAAAAGCCGGCTCGGATGATTGAGCCAAAATTAAAGGCCCCCTCGTGATAAAAGTTTTTATCTTCAATTGCCACTGTAGCTTCCTTCATGTAGGGTGAAATTTGGTCACTGGCAACTGGTATACGCTTCACGGCGTTGTAGTCTTGCCACAGCAAAACTTTGCCAGTGCTGTCGTAGTAGGAAATGCTACCACCGATATTATCGCCAGAAATGTCTGTAATGTTGGGTAAGTCCTTGCGGAAATAGGCAAAAACGCCAATGGTTAAGAGGAATATCACAACAATTCCGACACCAATAACCTTTAAGGCCATAACGGCGCCCCGACGACTAAACCAATAATTGGCTAGACGTCTAGGGTGCATCCGGAAAATCAGACGTTTGACTGGGTTTTTAGGCAGGGTTGCCAAGTAGGTGGCCCGTTTCATCTCCCGGGCCTGTTTACTGGCGCGCAGGCGGTCACTCAAACTCTGATGGATTCGAATGGTTTTTGGATTAGTTACTCGACTACGCCTCGGGCGTCGTTGTTTACTACGGTCAAACTCACTCATTCTGTATGTTTATACTCCCCATTGCGGCATAATTGTTGAGCTTTATTATAGCAGCGACAGCTGAGAAAATACCAAAATATTCAGTTTGTCTTATGCACAGAGAAGCATCTGGTATACTTAAGTCAACGAAGGAAATCTCAAGCATTATGAAACTTTCTGAAGAACTAACCTGGCGGGGTTTTGTTAACCAGACGACCTACAAAGATATTTCGGAGCTTGATCAAAAACCGATTGTATTTTACTGGGGAGTTGACCCGAGTGCCGATTCAATGACTGTCGGTAATTTAGCGATTGCCATGATGATCAGGCATTTTATTGAGCATGGTCACCGGGCGATCTTACTGGTTGGCGGTGCCACTGGCATTATTGGCGATCCCGACGGCAAAAGCGAGGAGCGGGACTTGTTGTCACTTGAAAAAGTTAAACGCAATAAAGCCTCAATTATCGCCGAATATAACCGTATCTTTGCCGGCCAGCGCTTTGTTGTGGTTGATAACTACGATTGGTTTCGGCGGATTGGCTATCTAACATTCTTACGCGATGTCGGTAAACACGTGCCGATGCGGCAAATGCTCGGCCGGGAATTTATCCAAACTCGATTGGCTGAAAATGGCTCGGGTATCAGTTACGCTGAGTTTAGCTATGCCCTCCTACAAGGCTATGACTTCTTGCATTTATACCGTAATCACAAAGTTACGCTGCAGGTTTGCGGAGCCGATCAATGGGGTAATTCTATTACTGGGGTTGATCTAATTCGTCGGATTGAAAGTGCTGAAACCAATGTCTGGTCTGCTCCACTGGTTGTTAATACCAGCACAGGAGTTAAATTTGGGAAGAGTGAAGCTGGCGCTGTCTGGCTTAATGAAGACAAGACAAGCGTTTACCGGTTCTACCAGTTCTGGCTCAATGTTGATGACGATAGTGTTGAGAATTTCCTAAAGATTTATACCCTGCTTGATAAAGAATCAATTGCTCGTACCATGGCTGAGTTTAATCACAACCGGGGAGTTCGGGTGGCACAGAAAACCTTGGCTTACGAAGTTACCAAATTGGTTCACGGCGAGAAAAAGGCCAAAGCCGTGCGCCAGACGACCGATGTTTTGTTTGGGTCAGGCAATTTTCGAGAACTGAGTAGCCTAGATGTCAAAATATTAGAAAAGGATTTGACGGTGATTCGACTAGCTAAAGGCGAAAGTTTTCCGGCTTTGCTAGTTCGCGCCAATATGGCCGAGTCGAATACTGAAGCCAGTCACTTGCTAACCCAAGGGGCGATTACCATTAATGGCCAAAAAGTAACCTCAGAGGGTCAACCAGAATTACGCAAAGGTCCCAATCTTTTGAAGCGTGGCAAGAATAACTTTGCCATAATTGAGTATTAATCTATACAATAAGTTAAACCTAACAGTGAGCGCATAGCATGGCGGAAGTATCTTCAGGTAAACATCCACGTCGCAAAGCTGATCAGTATGATGACCCGAATTATAGCTATTTGCAGTATTGGCGAGGCCGAGAATACGAGCAGGCCGCCGAAGAGATAGCCATCAAACGCCTCCTAAAAGGCAAACATTTCAGCACGGCCGTGGATGTTGGGGGTGGCTACGGTCGTCTTAGCCCGTTGCTGGGACAATTTGCCGATAAAGTTATTTTGGCTGATCCGAGCCGGCAGCAACTGGACGTGGCTAAGGATTTTTTAAAAAGCCATCCTGAGATCGAACTCAAACTGATGCAAGCTGACGACTTACAGCTAGACGATAAATCAGTCGATCTGGCGGTTATGGTCCGAGTTTTACACCATGTGCCGACACCGCGAGCTGAGTTAACCGAAATTGCTAGGGTTTTAACCGATGATGGTTATGCCATTATTGAAGTGGCCAATTATGCCCACTTCTTAAATCGTCTCAAGTACCTTTTAAAGCTCAAAAGACTACCGCTGAAAGCTGTGGATATTCGTTCGCCCCAAAACCGCGTCGAGAGCGAGATTCCTTTTGTTAATCACAACCCCCGCACCTTAATTCGTCAGCTGGCACATGCCGGGCTGCAAGTTGAACGAACTCTTTCGGTATCCAATTTTCGGCAACCCCGAATCAAGAAAATAATACCTTTGCCAGTAATGTTGCAGCTCGAAAAGAGTCTCCAACGACCGCTGGCTGGATTTTACTTTGGTCCCAGTATTTTCTTTCTAGTCAAAAAAACGGCCTAGAGTTCATCGCTCATAGTCTGATCAACCGACTTTAGCCGTATACTTAAAGGTACAGATGGAACTAGACGATGATATTCGTTCGCTGAAGGGTGTAGGTGAGGCTAGTGCTCGGCAATTTGGCTTGCTGGGCATAACCACAATCGGCCAATTAATTGATTATTATCCCCGAAAATACGAAGACTACTCGGTGATTAGTGATATCAATCGACTCAAGCCAGGTCCGGTAACAATTCGGGCAATCATTCAAAACGCCAAGGGGCGCTATGCGCGTCGGGGCTTGCATATTACCGAAGCGGTAGCTTCCGACCCAACTGGTAGTGTTCGCCTGGTCTGGTTCAACCAGCCTTACCGAGCAACAGCCATAAAATCCGGTCAGGAGTATTTTATATCAGGAAATTTTGAATTTACCCATAAACAATTTGCCATTATGAATTCTAGCACTGAGCTGGTTAATGAATTTCCGATCAATACAGCCCGGATTGTTCCGATTTATCGTGAGACAAAAGGTTTAAGCTCTCGGCAAATTCGGTCAGCTCTGAAGCAGGTTGTGCCATTGATTACAACGTTGCCGGAGACGCTACCCAAATGGCTGGTAGATAACGACCAATTGATGAACTGGGCGGACGCCATTGAGCAAATTCACTTTCCGAGCAGCAGTCAGTCTCTGTCTGAAGCCCAAGAACGGCTGGCATTTGAAGAGGTCTTTAGCCTGATCCTAGCTAGTTTACTCAATAAGTATGAAGTGATGAACGAAAAGGCGCCTGTGGTGCCGTTTGACGAAACTGTGGCCAAAACCTTTGTTGGCAACCTACCGTTTAAACTAACTGATTCACAACGTAAGACTATCTGGCAGATCTATCTTGATATTCAAAAGGATCGTCCTATGAATCGCTTAGTCGAAGGTGACGTTGGCTCGGGAAAAACTGTTGTGGCGGCGATGGCTGCCGCCATGGTTTTACACCGCGGGCATCAGGTGGCATTGATGGCTCCGACTGAAATTTTGGCTCGTCAACACGCCGATACCCTAACTAAGCTATTGAAGCCGCTTGGCTTGGACACGACAATCGGCTTGCTAACCGGTAGCATGAAGCCTAAGCAAAAACTGTTGGCTCACAAAGCCATGGCTGATGGTCATATGCGCTTTATGGTTGGTACTCAGGCCCTGATTCAGGACCAGGTCGATATCAAGGCACTAGAGCTAATTATTATTGACGAACAGCACCGTTTTGGAGTTGACCAACGCAAAACCCTAATTGCCAAAGCTGGACACATGCCGCATGTTTTGAACCTAACCGCCACGCCAATTCCGCGGAGTTTGGCACTAACCCTTTATGGTGAATTAGATGTCTCTATTCTGGAGGAAAAACCGGCCGACCGCCAACCAATCACAACCGAAATCTGCTCACCTAACTCAAGAGCTCAAATTTATCAGAAGATTGATCAAGAACTGGCTACTGGCCACCAGATGTTTGTAGTTTGCCCATTGATCAGCGATTCGGATATTTTGACTGTTCAGTCGGTCGAAAAAGTTTTCGACCAGCTGGCCAAGCAGGATTTTAAAAAATATAAGGTTGGCTTATTGCACGGTCGGATGAGGGCGGACGACAAAAATCAGGTCATGCAGGCTTTTATCGATCATAAGTTAGACATTTTGGTTTCGACGACTGTGATTGAAGTCGGTGTCGATATACCCAATGTGACGGTCATGATTATCGAAGATGCCGAACGTTTTGGCTTGGCACAGATCCACCAATTACGAGGACGAATCGGTCGCGGCCGAGATCCCGGGTATTGTTATTTAATGCTGAGCGATTCACATGCCCCCAGCCCAAGACTGCGTGCTTTGGAACGGAGCAATGACGGCTTTAAGCTGGCAGAACTTGATTTACAATTACGCGGTCCGGGGGCTATTTATGGTACTCTCCAACATGGTCAGCTTGATCTAAGAGTTGCTAAACTGTCCGATATTAAATTGATTGCCCGAGCGCGTAGTGCTGCTCAAAGCTTTATCGATCGCAAAGTAAAATTGCTACAATATGCGGCATTAGCTAAGCGGGTTAAACATTTGCGGGCTCTAACTAACTTAAATTAACTTAAGGCTTAAACATATGCGCATCATTGCTGGAAAACTGAAAGGCCGGGCTTTTAATTCGCCGAGGCTGCCGCAGACCCACCCTATGAGTGACAAGATAAAAGGAGCGCTATTTAATATGTTGGGCGATCTAGCTGGGCTCACAGTCCTAGATGCTTTTGCCGGCAGCGGGGCTATCGGTTTTGAGGCTCTGAGCCGGGGCGCCATCTCGGTTGTCGCTATCGATGTCGACCGACACGCCCAGCAGACCATTGCCAGCAATGCTCAGTTGCTAGGTGTTGAAAATCTGATAACCGTAGTTAGGGCTGACGCCGATACTTGGCTGTCACGAACCGACAGCAGTTTTGACGTCGTTGTCCTCGATCCACCATACGACAAGCCGCAGCTGACGTTGCTTGTGCAAATAGCTAATTGCACAAAGCCAGGCGGCATTGTTGTTGTTTCATTGCCACCAAAGATTGAAGTACCGCTGGGCGCTAACTTTAAGCTGCTCCGCTCGGCAGCTTATGGCGGCGCTCGATTATGGCTGTATCGATGTCTGCCTGTGTCACTTAGCTAGCGGCTGGCTTAGGTTTCTGTTTGATTTCTACGTAACGTAAAGCCGCGATGAAGAAGTAGGTAATGCTGAGCAAGGCAGTAATAATAGTGGCGCCGCCGGGGATAAAGCCAAAAAGCTGGCCCACCAAGCCGCTGCCTAAAGTCAGCGCTGCTAAAACACCAATAGTTCCCCAAACGTAGCCCCTAACTTGCTCCGTCTGATGAGCGCTGAGACGCATCGCCTCACCGATTGATAGATCTCGATCAATAATATAAAAAGGCGTGAAAAGATATCGTCTTATAATGATCAGCCCAGGGACGATGATCAAGATAAGACCGATGACAACCGCGAACCCAAAAAGTATCGAAAACAACAAAAGTCTCCAGAAGTAACGCCAACTTTTTCGGTAGCAGTCAAGCGTACTAACGAGTTTGCCTTTTGCAGAGGTAAGCTGCAGATAATTACTGGCCGCGATACTGCCTAGCGCCCACAGCCCACCGATTAATATTATTGGTGAACCAATGATGCCGCGAGATTGAATCAGTAAACTGCCCAGGCTAGCCAGTAGTGTCGGCAGCAGGCTAATAATAATCACTTGCTCAATGTGCAAGCGTATCAAAGACAGACTTTTAGGAACTAATTGCCAACTTGGCGTTAGCGTTGATTGACTGGTTTCGCTAGTCGGGTTCATGCTTAGCCTCTCGATTAATTGGTTATATTATTGGTCTTGTGTAACACAATAGCAATAAGCCGCATCACAATACTTGCTGAGAAGTAGCGCTGTTCATATAATACGTATGCGAGTTAGCGGGGATGTGGTGAAATGGTAGACACGCATGCTTTAGGAGCATGTGCCGCAAGGCATGGAGGTTCAAGTCCTCTCATCCCCACCACTGCTTGTAGGCTGATCTGATATAATCCACTTGAAGGAAAACTGCACGTAAATGGCATTATCGACACAACCGTACAAGGGAGCACGAGACTTTTATCCTGAGGATAAGCGCCTGCAGAAGTATATTTTTGGCAAACTAAGAAGTGTTGTCGAGCAGTTTGGTTATGAAGAATACGACGCGCCGATCATTGAACCGCTAGAACTCTATCTCACTAAAACCAGTGAAGAGATTGTCAATGAGCAAACCTATGCCTTCGAAGATCGAGGTGGCCGCCAAGTCGTTATCCGACCAGAAATGACACCGACAGTCAGCCGTATGGTAGCGGCTCGCCGTCAAGAACTAGCCTATCCGTTGCGTTGGTATAGCATTCCTAATCTTTGGCGCTACGAAAGACCTCAGCACGGCCGTTTGCGTGAACACTGGCAGCTGAATGTTGATATTTTCGGGGTTGAAGATATTGTTGCCGAACAGGAAATAATCATGCTAGCTGATGCTATTTTCAAAAGCTTTGGGGCCAAGCCCGACATGTATACTATCAAGCTCAATAGCCGTAAGTTTATTAATTATGTCTTAGGCGACTATCTTAGCTTAAAACCCGAACAAGCAGCTAAAATGTGTCGCCTGATTGATCACATGCATCGTCTTGACCGAGCTGATTTTACGTCTCAGGCGGACGCCATTTGTGTTGGCTCAAAAGCGGGTACAGTTGAAAAAATGCTTAGTGTTTTGGACGCTGGTAGTTTTGATAGCCTACCGCCCGCTCTACGTGACCATCCAGGCCTAGCGGAATTGCAAAAGACCATGAGCCTACTTCATGAGGCTGGCGTAACGAATGTTGTTTTCGATGTTACCCTGATGCGTGGTTTTGATTACTATACCGACTTAGTGTTTGAACTGTTTGATACCCATCCCGATAACAATCGGGCTATCATGGGCGGTGGTCGCTACGACGGATTGGTGGCCCTTTTCGGTGTTGAGCCACTGCCAACAGTTGGCTTTGGTCTGGGCGATGTAACGCTAACTGACTTTCTAAAAATCCACGAATTATTGCCTAAATTACCAGCTGAGACCGATTTATACGTGGCGGTTGTTGGAGATGTTTTGCAGCTAGCCCAAAAAGCCATTGCTGAACTACGCTCTAAACGGCTAAACTTGTCTGTCGATCTAACTGGTCGCAAGCTTGACAAGCAGCTGAGTATGGCTGACAAAAAAGGCCTTCGTTATGTTCTAATTATTGGTCAGCAAGAAATATCAACTGGCCAGTTTACTCTAAAGGACTTGCAAACCGGCAAGGAAGCTAAACTTACTCTTGACCAAATTGCGGAAGAAATTACCAAGTCAAGGCACTCCGAGCTTTAGTCTAAATAATCAAATTGCTTGTTCTTAGCTTTTTTGAGACGATTAAGTTAAATAACATAAGAGTTGACTATGGCTATGAAAACAGACGACGGTGTGGCACTCCAAACCAAAAATCTAACTAAAAGATACGGTTCTTTAACTGCTTTAGATAGTTTAAATATATCTGTCCAAAAAGGAGAGGTGTTCGGCTATCTTGGACCAAATGGGGCTGGTAAGACAACAACTATCCGGGCCATTCTCGGGCTGATTGAACCTAGCGCTGGATCAGCTGAAATTTTTGGAATCGATACCCACAAGCACCAAGTGGAAACACATAAACTGCTGGCTTACGTACCTGGCGAAACAACTCTTTGGCCGTCCCTAACTGGTGCTGAAACACTCCACTTGCTGGGTCAGCTTCACGGTAAGATTGACCAAAAATATCAGAAGGAACTTATCAAACGGTTTGATTTTGATGCAGCCAAGAAAGTCAGAACCTACTCCAAGGGTAACCGACAAAAAATTAATCTCATTGCCGCGCTATCGACTCGGGCGGAACTGTTGATCATGGATGAGCCAACCAATGGGCTGGACCCACTGATGGAACAAGCCTTTCGGCAAAGTATTTTAGAAGCCAGAGCCAATGGCCAAACTGTCTTTTTGTCATCGCAT
>CAZLLA010000008.1:24485-32979 GCA_964560315.1 uncultured Candidatus Saccharibacteria bacterium | reverse complement strand
GAGCGGGTGCCTGTTAAGCACTAGGTCGCTGGTTCGAATCCAGTCCCCGGAGCCATAAGCATTTTGACATCTGTTAAATGGGGGTCTTTTTTGTTTTATTTAGGTTAAATATTAACGAATTACTCAGCAGTTTGTTCTCTAGAGTTATTTAATAGTTTATACACCACTCTTCTGTTTACGGCAGGACAGTCAGGACGAGAAAAACGAGCATCACCTGATGCATCGGGCACGCCTGGGCCAGAGCATCGCCGGACTCGAGCAACTAATCCATATCTTACGGATTCAATAGCCTCTAATGCAAACCTATCAGCGTCAGGCTTAAAGTAGGGTAAACCGTTCCTTCTTAATGTTACTTCACGTAACTTTCGACCTTCAAGCTCTAAAGTGTTCGTTGGCATACCATCCGAGTCACTAAATTCAACATCAACTTCTTGATCAAAACGACGATGCTCGTGTTTATCAATAGCTATTGGCGCAAGGTGGTTAAAAGGTCCACAGTAGTCGCCCTTTAGTGGACAACCTGAACAAAATTCGGCTTGACCATCAGCTTCTGACATAGTAAGTTTCTCCAATGAATTAATTAGCACATAGTAACTACTAATATGACCGACGTCAATATTATTATTTTAAACATACAGAGACTAATCCACTTATTATAAATAATTCATTGCTGTTACTGAGTACATCCACTAGGGGGAGCCATAAGTATTTTGACCTCTGTTAAAATAGGTCCTTTTTGTTGGTTTTGGTATTATGGCTCTATGGAACAAGAGTTTGGTGTTGTCGTTGCTGCTGTGATCTTTAAAGGTCACGAATTCCTACTCGGGAAAAGGCAATCGAAAGATAAAAACCTACCTGGATACTGGTCAATACCCGGTGGGCACGTTGAGGTTAAGAGAAGCGATATAAATATTCTAGAGACTAATCTTGTTAGAGAAATCAAAGAAGAAGTTGGCATAAGTATTAATAACCTACAATATCTAGACAGCCATTCCTGGGTTGACAGTGCCAAGATCAGCATAGTATTTACTTGTGATCTCCAGGGCGGTGAACCAATAGCCGGACAGGAGACTGACGAGGTGGGCTGGTTTACGCTTGAAAAGGTCAAGGATCTTCCATTGCCACCCAACGTGTATAGGGTCTTAGAAAAGGCTACTAAGAAATTCTAGCCTAAACTCGTCTTGGGTATACTTGTGAAATACGCACACTAATGATCCGGACACGAGTAATCAATTATCATCACGCGCGTTATAAAATATTTACATGAGCAAAGACGATAACTACATGGGGATTCTCCTTGAGGGTATTCAGAGTAAATTGCAGGGTGTTTCGGAGGCTGTGAGTGGAGTAGCTGAAAGACTTGATACTGTTGGCAAAAGAGTTGAAACTATTGAAGAGAATACCAATTTGATACCTCCTATCAAAGCTGCAATATCAGACCATACTAGACAATTAGACGATCATGAGGCCAGAATCTCTGAGTTAGAAACTGCTTAGTCAGCACGAAACTCAAAAGACCATAACAAGATTATCTATTTCAGAATAGTCAAAGTTGTGAAGTACATCCACTAGAGGGAGCCATAAGCACTTTGACCTCTGTAAATTATGTTCTTCTTTTGTTTTCAGTACCACCAATTCGTTGGAATTTTGAAGATTTAATATGCTAACATAGCTATATGAACGACGATCAATTCGATGATTTAAAGCAATTTATTGACTCTAGATTTTCTCCTCTAGATGAGAAAATCGTGACGTTAGACAAAAAAATAGACGCACTTACCAACAAAGTTGATGGCGGTTTTGCGGGAATTGGTGAGACAGTTGAGGAAATTCACGCCCAAATCGATAGAACAAACTCTGAAATGGATCAAAGAGTAACTAAACTGGAAAAGCAAGTTGCATCGTAGCAACTATTATCTTTATAAATAGTTTCTGAATCGTTATCAAAGTTGCGGAGTACGTCCACTAGGGAAACTAAAGTGCTTATGATTGCAAATACCTTAAAACCATATAAAGTTTCTATTATGGAAAACGCAAGAATAGCAATAATTGATGACCACAAATCAAATAGAACGTTAGCAAAATTTTCCCTAGAGGCAAGAGGCCATACAGTAGTAGCTGAAGCCTCATCACGTCAAGAAGCATTTGATTTAGTTGATCAAATGGCTAAAGGGAACGTTGTTGCTGACGTCATTCTGCTTGACGGTAATTTAGGACATACCGATACTTATGAAGATGCTATGGTTATAGCAGAACGTCTGCGAGAGACAGGAGTAACTAGCAAAGTACTCGGTTTTTCGGTAGGATCTCTGGGAGAACACGGTATTCAGGTTGATGCTGATACTTTTAAAAGTCCACGCACAGCAGCTGAAATAATCAAGGAACTTTAATTGTCCAAACTAGCATAAGTTTCTAATGTGAATGTCGTTTCGTGGTTGCGAAGTACATCCACTAGAGGGAGCCAAACTTGCCAAACGGGATAATTAGTGTTCTAGTTTTTTAAATGACCCTGGCGACTACTTTGCCCTTGGCATGTCCTAGTTTGAGATAGCTTAGAGCACCTGCAATTTCACTTAGTTGAAAAGTTTTGTCTATGACTGGTCTCACTTTACCTGTTTTAAGTAAATCTCTTATGTAAGTTAAATCCTTTTTATTTGGTTTAGCCATCAGGGGGGTTAGTTTTTTCTTACCAGTCAGCGAAATTAAAGGGCCAACAAGCATGGACTGTATCATGTGAGAACCAGAACCACCCACCATAATACAAACCCCATGAGGTTTTAATGCATGTTTATAATCAAATATCAGGTGATAGCCATTGACTGCAACAATAACATCGTATGTTTCGTTATCTTTGGTGAAATCTCGTTTTGTGTAATCAATCACTTTATCTGCTCCGAGTTTACGGGCCATCTCGATGTTACCAGTACTACAAACGGCTGTGACCTCAGCCTCAAGTGATTTGGCTATTTGTACTGCAAATGCACCAACACCACCTGATGCTCCATTAATTAAAACTTGTTGTCCTGGTTTAATTTTGGTGAACTTACTAAGACTTTGTAGCGCGGTTATAGCAGACAGCCCAGAAGCCGCGGCCTCTTCAAAAGAGATATTTGATGGTTTGGGTACTATTGCATCTTCATTTGCACACACGTACTCTGCATATCCTCCCCAACCGGATCCTGACAAATCACCAAATACCTCATCACCGGTCTCAAATTGTTTTACATCCTTGCCAATTGCTTCGACCGTTCCCGCTATATCTGCACCAAGTATGGTAACTTTTGGCTTACGAAGACCAAACATAAAACGGATCAGAAACGGGTCAGCCCCTAAAATATGCCAATCAGCAGCATTTAATGCAATAGCATGTATTCTTATCAGCAATTCATTATCTTTTGGCACAGGAACTGCTACATCTTTTAGTTGAAGCACTTTAGGAGTGCCATATTTGTCTGCAACCACTGCCTTCATTGTCTTAGTCATACCCAAATTATAATTATATTTTTGTTAAATGTATATTGGCCAATGTTGTGAGTGCATACATTAGATCATCAACCGGGGGGCCAGCCCGTAGGTCGCAGATCGAATATTTAATGCTTGGCTATGATTGTTTGGCCCGTGTAATTTTTGGGTTTCGTATTACGTTATTCAAACTTAACGTTTATAATTTCAGATTGTCGATCAACGTACTATGAATAAGTCCCAACGAACGATTACACCTTTTCGCGTGCTGGTACTTTTGCTAGTGCTGGTTGGTGTCTACTTTCTGTTGCCACAGTTAGGCTCTTTCAAGGATACCTTCACTGTATTACGGCATGCTTTTTGGCCTTGGATGCTAGTCGGATTGCTAGCTAGTCTCTTAACCTTTTTTGCCGGGGCCATCGTACAGTTTGCTGCCGGAAACTCATTGGGTCGGTTGTCTGATATCACATTACTTCAATTTGCTGGTTCGTTTGTTAACCACTTCTTGCCATTTAGTCTGGGCGGCATCCATTTGAATGCGCGGTATTATCAAAAACTTGGTAAGACTCCGGTCCAGGCTATTACGATGGGGACAATACCAACGATTTTCGAAATCGCAACGGCCGTCGTGATGGTCGCTATAATTTCACCAATTACCATTCTCGAGCTCCTCGATAAATTACACCCCAAACACTTTGACACCTGGTCAGTAGTGCCGATTATCGCCGCCATCATTATTATTGTGTTGGCCATTATTAAATTCCGACAACACATCAAGAAGCCGATTACTGAGCTACTAACCGCCGTTAAGGGAATTAGGGGACATCAACAATTATTGCTATTGGTCAGCGGATCAGTGGCAACGGCTTCGTTAGCCAGTGTAGCGTTATTCCTATCAATTTTGGCCGTTCACACTTCGGTTCCTTTAACAGGAGTTTTTATTATTTACGTAACGGCTTCATTAATCAGTGAGGTCGTGCCCACACCAGGTGGGATCGGAGCCACTGAGGCGGTCTTGATTCTGGCTCTCGCGGCGTCTGGTCTCAGCTTGTCTCAAGCGGTTGCAGCAACATTGATTTTCCGTTTGGTTATATTTTGGCTACCAATGATTCCTGGCGGCCTTGCATTACATCGAATCAATCGTCGAAAGATACTGTGAATTTTAGTTGATCTAAGCTTATAAATGAGAAAAGCCGTGTGAGTATGTAGTGTTGTTGATGGGAATGAGCCAGTTGGCCCAACGTCATCTAACTGACACAATCACACGGCTCTGACCCCTCGGGGCTCCAATTTTGTTCACCTACGCGGCAAACTCATGGGTCTGTTCCCCGAGGGGTTTTGTTCTTTTTCGCCGAGAGTCCGTTACGTTGTGACGATGTGTGTCGATAGTAGGTAGAAGGCGGCCTGGCAGAGCAAGGCGAGAAGCGCAAATATCAAAGTAGCGTGCCAACGATACCAGCTGCTCTTCTCGCTCTTCGAAACGTAGATATGGATCAACGAGACTGCAAAACCAAGATCAACAATGGCCGTTAAGATACCGACACAGTTCGGTATCAAATTACTGGACACCTGTTTCCCTCCTAGTGGGTGTGGGCTCAAAAGAACACTAACATTCTAACATAATATTGTCATAACATCAACCTTATAAACCTGAAATATACACCTGTCACGTCTCTTTTTTGTCCAATTATAGCGTGATAATTTATACGCCATAAAACGGCATTACTAGCACTACAAATAAGTTAGGAAAATTGCTTGCCCAGACACAAAAGATATCGGACAGCCAGTCAACAAAGCCAATAATTTGCTTGGCTCTTTAAAGGTTACTGAGTTGTATACAGGCCTGGCGCTTAATAAGTTACCCATGGTTACGAGCCAAAGTTGATCGACATACCGTATTCTTTAACATCCTGAATCGCCTTTTGGACTGCATTGTTGACTCTTTCTTGTCCCTGAGTGACGATATAAGGTTTTGCCGGACGTTCAGCGTTATCCGCAACCTCTTCTGCCGCTAGGACTGGATCGGTGGCCCAGGTACTAGCAGGAACAACTTTTAGCGCCGCATCGTAGTTTTTCTCCATGTACGCTGTTGCAGCGTCAGGATCTTTTGCTTCAGCTACAGTAATACCAGGATTGGGTCCACCGGCTACGCCTGGCCTATTGATCATAAAGTCACCGTCACTCTTACCATCATCTCCAACGCTTTCATTATTGCCGTCGCTTTCAAGATAAGCTCCTGTAAGTTCAGATACCGCCAATTCAGCGTCACCGTTGGAATCTCTGATAACAGCAGCTACAAGATTATCGCCACTGGGGGCTGGTTGATTCGTGCTGGCTGCTGTAACTGGCGGTTTGGTTGTTGAACTGGGCGCACTGTGGGCTACAGCCGGAGCCGGAGTGGGCGTCGCGACTGGAGTGGGAGTGGGAATGGGTTCTAGGACTGGTGGTTTGGGTAAAGGCTCGAGACTTGGAACGGGTGGCGGAACTTCTGTTGAGGCCGTGGTTGACTGTGGCGACGGGGATGGAATACTGGTTGGGGCTGGTGTTGCGGTTGAAGCTGGTGCTGCAGTCGGAGCAACAATAGTGGTGTTGATTGTTGCTGGAGCGTTAGTAGTATCTGATGGATCATCAAAAGTTGGCAAAGTATTGGTTTCTGGTGAGATTGATGTTGAGCTCGAGCTGGGTGTTACGACGTCTGGGTTGGTGACGGTTATCGTTGAACTGTCAGTGGGGGCTGGGGCAGCTACGGCTTGGTCGCTACTATCAGATGCAGAGCCAAAAGTCGGTAAGTCATTGTCGCCCGATAAAGTAGTTAATGCCTCATTTGAACTTGACGATGCAGAGGTTGATCCTTCAAGTGTGGATGAGCTTGGGGTATCTAGCGGTGCTGGGGTAGATGTTGGAGCCGGGGCGGAGGCTACCGTCGGCGCGCTAGACGAATCGGGGGTTGCTTCTGGTGTCGGAGTTGCGGTTGAAGTTGGAGCGGGAGTTGGCAGAGCCGTTGGGGTAGATGTTGGAGCCGGAGTTGGTGTCGGGGCGGGTGTTGCAGCTGGTGTGGCTGTTGGCGTAGAAGCTACATCCGAAGTTGATTGACTAGATGACGGTGCTGGCAGCCAAAAACCGTTCAGACCATTACTTGTATCGTAATCAACCGTACCGTCACCAAGAGTATGTCCGTTAGAGACTTGAAGTACCTCTGCGCCAGGATCAACGACATTATAGCTCCAAGCGGAAGACTCCCAACCACTCGGTGTTATGCCGGCATCAATTAATATCATCATGACCTTATCATCGCCATATGGCTCAGCTATGTAGTAACCATTGAAAGCACTCATAGCACCTTGAATGTAGTCTTTGACGATTGCTAGCTGCGCTTCGGTGGGCTCAAAGTCAACAGCGAAGAAGATTACCATTCCTCGGGGAGCCCCCAATTTTTGGGCTTCTGCCAAGGCTTGTTGACCGTCACTTACACCAGCGTTATAACCACCCAGGGCTCCTTGAGCGTTACCCTCCCACACCAAACCGACAGCCAGGCCGGCAGCATGGTATTCAGCCACTTGAGCCGCAGTGATAATTTTTGAGCTGTCACCTGACGGGGCTAGATAACCAATTACGAACGATTTTCCGGCCGCCTTGATATCCTGGCCTGATTCTGGACACTGGGATGAACAATCTATGCCCGATACCTTAGCGTTGGATGGTGCGGGTGTCGGTGTCGGTGCAGGTGTGGGTGTGGTAAGCGGTGTTAGTGTGGGTACTTCAGGTAATGCCGAGGGACTGGGCGCTGGAGTTGTAGCAGCAGCCGGTGTGGTCGCCGGAACCATTGGAGCATCAATAGTGTCAGTCGGATCAGCTACCGGCGAAGGACCTGTGGTCGATTCCGCGGGATTCGTTGGGTCACTTGGCCCGGCGGTCGAAGTTGGGGTTGTTTCGTCTGGCCCGCTAATAATATCTGCCGAATTTGACATCTCGGGTGTTAGTCCATCGGTTGGAGTTGGTGCAGAGACAGTTGGCTGTTCAGTTTGGCTGGTTGGCGATTGACTATTATCAGCTGGCAAGTCTCCAGCAACCGAAATGATGTCGGCTTTAGAAAAGTTACCTTCATCTGTCACAACCATGATATCGGAGCCGTCGCCCGACACGTCTTGTAGTACCTCACCAACCCCGAATTGACCAGTTGTTGGGTTTAGATAAAGCACGGCATCACCTTTAGCGATTGTGGCATAGGCACCACCAGGCCTGGGTGTGCCTTGTAGTGCCTGAACCTCTTCGGTGAAAATTTGCTGCGCCGCTGCTTCGGGCGTGGCCGCTGGTTCAGGAATCGCAATTTGCTCACCATAGTGAAGATCCCGTGGCGGCTTATTGCTATTTGGCGGTAGCGAGTATAGAAAATCTTGTCCGTCAGGTGCAAAGTGCGGTAGATTCTCGTCTTTTTCAATCTGCCAATAAGTGCCCTCCTGAGGCGTTACTGTAACGTCTTTGTAGGTAGTCGATGCAGCTGAGCTATCTAACACGTTGGCCTTGATAGGTGGGTGAGCTGGCTGACTGGTTGATACTACTTGAGCCGTAGTTACAATCTGACTACCGGTACGGATATCCGGCGCGCCATACCACTGGGACGATACTTGTCGGTTACCACCGACGGATATTGAACTGGCCTGGGCTACTAGTGGTGCAACTAAGTTGCTAAACGAAACCGTGGCAATGCCAACAGCAAACATCTTTTTTAATGATTGACTTGTGCTAGCCACAGGTCGAGTCTCTCTTTTGCTTCGGTCCGGTACAGTACTACCAATCGCTAGGATATTGGTGCCAGGGTGATAGGGCAGCACGACGCGGCTTTGACCTGTTTTATCAACCGCCGTGTATTCGATGGGCTGGCCCAGCTTATCGTATTTGATCTCAGTGATTTTTCCGCCTTTAAGAATTTTTCCTCTTTCACTAGTCCCGTTCACTTCAGGTCGGTTAACTGCACCCTCTTCTTGATATAGAATGAACCCTCGCTCGCCCGAGTCTAGTTGCAATCTGTCCG
>CAZLLA010000008.1:0-24385 GCA_964560315.1 uncultured Candidatus Saccharibacteria bacterium | reverse complement strand
TCTTCTTGATATAGAATGAACCCTCGCTCGCCCGAGTCTAGTTGCAATCTGTCCGGTGTGACACCGTGCCCCCAATAACGATGCCTCGGGATAGCCCTGATTAAGGCGTGGAATTCCTCGATGGCCGTAATCTGATCATCCACCAGTATCTGTCTTTCTAGTTCAGGTGGATTAGCTTCTACCATAGTAAACCCCTTAACGCTAGTTACCCGACGGAGCAGTTATTAGGCCGTCACCAACCAGATCATCGATGGTTGCTTCTATGCTGGTTCTTATGTTGCCGGCTTCTGCTGTGCTAGATATAAGCTCTTTCTGTAAGGGCAAGTTGTAACGACTGCCCAGAGCACTGTAAATTGACATAGCCACGGGCCCGACGGTTTTACCAAAATAATGTCCCACAAAATCGGCGATTGGTTGACCGGTATTAGCCTTCTGACTAGTCCATGACTGATAAGCCAACCTGATCTGTAAAATCGCCGCCATCAAGTTAGTCTTGATATTCTTTTCATCGGACTGAAGTAGTGGCAAATTCAAGCCCTCTGCCACGTTGGTGTCATTCATTTGCTGCACCAGCTCCGTAAAGACCGGATTTGAAGCCTGGTCGGGAATCGGTATCGGCCCGCTCGCGTTATTTGGGTCGCCCTGCAGGAGTAAAGCTAACAGCAGGATCGTCTCGTCCTGATGATTGGGCAGGGTATTGGGATTACCGGTTCGCGGATCTTGGGCCGCCTGCATAACTAAAGGTTCATAGGTAGCTAACACTAAATTAGCTCCGCGGAGTAATTGTTTAACGTCGCTTGTCGCGTTAGCCGATAGGTCTGGTTGATTTTCAAATTCAAGTTGAGGTAAATGAATCGTGTATTCGGTATCCGCCAGGCCCTGAGATTGAGACGGCGGACTGGTCTCATCTCGGTCACCAAGTTCATAACCAAAAAAGAAACCGGTCATTGTGATGCTCGCGATAGGCAATATCGCCAGCGCCCGCTTGCGCAGTGACCAACGCGGACCATCTTTCTCTTGTCTGTGTTTATTTGTCTTTAGGCCGGCCCGAACGCGATTACTTCGGAGATACGGGACTGTTGACGGCTGACCGAGGTCAGACTGCACCGCCAAAGTACTTTGTGCCGCTTGATTATAACCTTGCACCGAGCTGTCTTCCGGCTCAGGCTCGGCAGTGGCAGCTGCCGAAGACAGTGTTGGACTATCATCGGGCACCGAGATTATTGGCTCGTCAAGTAGCCCCTCAAAGAGATCCCTGACTCCAGCTTTCAGACGATCTCGCTGAGCCGTAGCAGTATGTTGTTTAAACTCAGGCGACGATGGCCCGAAAACCTCGATAATCTGGATTTGTCCAGTTTCAGTTTCCGCTGACATATCTATTGCTCCTCCAATCGTCCGCTAGGCAGCGTCCTGTAATTTTCTAAGCACTAGGTCTTCATTTGGATTAAATATTCGAGCCATTAGTGGTGTAGTTGTTGACATGGATAATTACGCCCTCTCAGCATGTGATATTTGCGAAGGATTGTAAGGTGGTCTGGCCAAATCCATGGGCGCCGATATATCAATGTAGTCCTTGCCGCTCATAATTTTTGCTAGTTTTTTGACAAATTCTTGTGTTTCCCAGCACTGGCCGCCGCCCAGTACATCTGTGTTGTCGGTTCCATGATTGGTACTCCCGGATTTGATGGGTTCAGGTAGCGATACGGATACCTGGGAGGCTGGTACAAAATCAGAAGAGTATATTTGAGTGCTGCCAGCCGGAGCATTGACAAATTGCTCAATTATTGGACCGTCATTTAGCTCTTTCAAGATGCCTCGTGAAACAGCGCTGACACTTTGCGTATCCTCTTCGGCAAGACCGATTACATAGTGGATATAACTCGCCTCGGCTTCACTTATGACAGAAGGCTTGTTTACTATCGGAGCACACGATGCCTCAAAATTTGTTTGGGCCTCTGATATATCTGTGTCTATCCTTTGGGCTACGTTGCTTGGTATACCGATGGCATTACCTGCGTTGGGCAGAATCTGCTGACCGTAGGTCACGGTATCTGTTTCATTAGCCCTCTGAACCGTGATCATATTATCGTTGATGGTAGCCAAAGTCTCCCAACCATTTGGGCCCTGAATACCTCGTAACGTGATCGACCCGGCCGAAGTCATAAAATCAAGATCGGATGTGATGTCAGCCCCGGTCTCTTCGTTGGAGCCAGGTACACCGACACCTCCCTTTATAGGTCCTAACTCAACATTAATGGCTGCATTTGTCCTAGTGTCGACACCGCTATGGCCGGTTGTAACTAATATCTCCCCATTCTGGGTTAACTGAACATTAGTGAGCGCAGTGGTAACTTCTTGGGTAGTGATTTGTTGCTCTTGAACACCAAAGCCCCAATCTCCGATTCGATAGGCAGCAAAAACACCAGCTGCAACCACCAGTGGTCCAATACAACCGCAGCCTAATTTCATTCTTAAGCGCTTCGTTTTTTGAGTTTCCACATTACTCATATGGCGTGCGACCATCTCACCACCATTAGAAGACCCACTTACCGAATTCATAAGTAATTGTTGCTGCATAGCTTCTTGATCGGCCTGTTCGCTTCTTTTGGCCTGATGTCGTTGCGCTGCCACCGCTCCAGCTTTAAATATCATACTCATGGTTGTACCTCCAACCTTATTCAGTCCCACCTTTATGTGATACAAATCACACTGTGGTGACATATAGTATACTTGGCTTGCTATAAATGCAAGTACTTTGTATACAAGTCATTCCATAAGCATTATCAGGATAGCCATAACTGATTAACTGTCAGACAATTTGGAAACGGCAAACATAAGCACTATTGATTATTTTTTGGCAGCCAATTATGCTTAGTCCACAGTCATGGCTAATAAAGCTCCTTTGGCATATTTATCAAAACACGTGGCCGCGCTACGCATTATTTTTGGTCTAATGTGGGGAATAGATGCAGCTTTTAAGTGGCAACCAGCGTTTCGAGCCAGCTTTCTTGTGCAAATCCAAGCGGCAGCTGTCGGTCAACCAACCTGGTTACACGGCTGGTTTAACTTCTGGATTAGTCTCCTATCTCACAACCCCCAAGCATTTGCTGTCGTAGTAGCCATTATCGAAACTTTAATAGCCCTAACTCTAATCTTTGGTATTTCTCGGCGGGCCGCCTATTTAGCGGCAGCTATTTTTAGCCTACTGATATGGGCCATACCGGAGGGATTCGGTGGCCCCTATAGTGCTACCTCGACCGACATCGGTACGGGCATTATTTACGCCGTCGTGTTTTTCTCACTGTACGGCTTAGATCGGTTAGCTGGCAAAAGTCGCTGGTCACTTGATCATTACATTATGCGGCGCTTACCTTGGTGGTCGATTATCGCTAATCCCTAAAAATTTACTTTAATTAGCCGCTATGAGTTAAACTTTCATAAGAGTTTGGCTATGAAGATTAAGTTGATCGTGGCAAAGATAACTGAACGATTTAAGTATTTTTTACATCATCTAAAATTATCCAGACCAGTCGGCGTTTTAGTACTTGGTATGGCCGGTTTATTACTTTATAACTGGTGGATCTTGGTGCCACTAAAACCCGGCTTGATGCACTCACCCAACGAGCTGTTCAGCGACCTGGAAGTTACCGGCCAGCCTTTTGCTACCGCCATGCAACACGCTGACTTGATGTCGGGCGTCTTAATTCTGGCGGCACTACTGCTCGTCGGCTGTCAGCGGAAGCGACCGGAGTTTCGCGAGTGGGTCGCTATGTTAGTCTTCGCCGGAGCTGTTATAATCGGCGGTATTTTCCCAGAGGCTTGTCCGGACGGTATCAGTGCGGCCTGTCGGACTTTAGAGTGGAGCTTTCAGCTACCACTGCATCACTACTTACACATTATCGCCGGGATTTTTGAGTTCGGCGGCATTACCTTTGCGCTGGCCTTTGCTTATCGCCGGACCAAAGGTCTTAAAACCTTCAGGGCTAAAATTTATCACCGGCTTGGCCGGGGCGCCTTTGTGGCTTACCCGATACTTGGCCTAGCCTATATCGTTAACATCTTTGGTAGCTTGATTGAGGCGGTCTTTTTTGTATCATTCGCCATCATCGTAATGGCCCAACTATTTGATCTAATAGTCGCCCAAAACTCGGCAACAAAAAAGTTAGATAATTAATGCCAAAAGTAATAATTCTTACATCGCGGCATAATATCTAGATATAATATGAGGACGTGCTGACATGCAAATCCAAATTCGCGAGCACATCAAAACATCCCACGTCAGGGATGTTTTTAGTTGGGTATTTTTTCAGCTAGACCAGGATACTTGGCGAATAGGAGCAGTCGACGCAGACCGCGCTGGACTTGCCTTAAAAGCCAAGGTGCGATCAGGAAGCCGATAACCGCTAAAATGATTCCGGTCACCACATCAAAGACATAATGTTCACCCATATAGACCACCCCGAAGATCATTAACACTGGGTAGATTAAGCTGAGGGTACCCCATTTCTTGCCGAAGAGTTTAAATACAAACAATACAAACAAAGTGGCATAGGCGGCGTGCAACGACGGCACGGCGGCCACTGGATTCGGCGCAAAGTGATTATAAAGCGACGGGAAGTTTTTAATACCCATCGCTGAATAAACGGCACTCGAGATTCTGGCAATCGGGGCAATGTAGCCATTCTGGCTGGCCAACCAGGGCGGCGCTGAGGGGTAGGCAAGATAAACTATAAAGGCCGCAAATGAGGTGAACAGATAGGCCGTCACAAACTTCCAATAGTGCGATTCACGCAGCTTCAAAATAATGATCGCTAAAACGATCGGCAAGACAAAATGCATCATATAGACGGCATAGAACATAAAATCGTACCACGTTACATAACCGTGCCACAGCCATTTTTGGAGAGTCACTGTTGGCAAGGTGCCGAAGATAAACTTGTCAAAATTCGGCATCAGGGTGAAGTGAACATGCGAATTAAGCGATGGCACTAAGCTGCGGAACGAGTCATAAACTAATAGAATGGCAATAAACGGTGCAAAATGCTTAAACATTTCCCAGGCTTCGCTAAACATCATGAAGACGAAGATCAGGAAGACCAGGATTTTATCAGGGGTCGGAAAGCTTGGGGTACGAATAAACAGCACAATACAAGTGACGGTGCCAAGCACACCAATAATCCGGATCAGCCATTTCATTCATAACTATTATACGCAACAAACTGAGTTGATCATGTAAATCACAATTACCACTAGGGCAGAACCAACTAAAAAGCTTATAACGGCTTAGCTGTTGGGCTAATAGTCCTTACCAGTAGCACGACAAAGGCCAGTTGGAAAATCACTTGGGCTTGCAACAACAAACCCTGCGATAGCGGCAGATAATACCAAGCGGCGATACCGCACAATAACTCGAGCCCGAAGAGCCCAAAATTAAGCAGCTTAGTGGCTAGCCATTTAAGTATCAAGAGTGAAATCAGCAGCTGCAAAACAAAGAGGCTGGAACCCAAAATCATATGTAGGGTTTCCAGGACGGTGTCTGGGGTAGCGACCAGACCAACTACTAATATGGCCATTAGTTTTAGCGACCGCGCCAAAACTCTTTGGTACCAAGTCCGATGCTCACTCAGCTCTGAAGCTCGCCATAAACAATAAGCATAAAGCCCCAGAGCGACACCATACGGTAGGACCGTCAATTTATAAATTCCAAAGTAACTAAGACCCTGATCAACCGCCAAACTGTCTGGCCGGATAAAGACGCACAGTAGCAATAAGCCAAGACTAACCAGCGGCCCGTAAATCAGGTATCGGGGCGGTCGCTTAACTGAAATTGCTGAGACCATACCACTATTATAGTTACCATAAGCTAAAACCGGCTACAACTGATTTTTAAGTCACAATCTCAAGCAATAAATCAATAATCTAGGTCACTTATTTACGGCTTAAGTATATAATTAGATCCATGAGATAGCGGAGGCATATTGTGCAGTTCGTCGACCGGGTAGAGGCTGGCAACCATTTAGCACATGAACTGATCAAGTATCGGGGTCTGGCGGTTGTTTATGCTTTACCGAGGGGCGGAGTGGTCCTCGGATCGGTCGTCGCTCAAGCCTTAGACTCACCGCTAGACTTAGTCCTAGTTAAAAAGATTGGTCACCCTAATTATCCAGAGTTTGCTATCAGCGCGGTGGCCGAGAATGATCAACCAGTCGGGACCGAGACTGACCACAAGTTAGAAAATCAAGCCTGGTTTAAGCAAACCGTTTTTGATGCCCAGCAAGAAAACGAAAGGCGCCGCCAAAGTTATTTCCCATCTGGCTATAAAGCCCCCAGTGTGGCTCACCAAATCGCCATTATCATTGATGACGGCATGGCGACGGGCCTGACTATGCTAGCCGCCGTACGCAGTATTCGTCAACATTTTCCTCAAAAAATTATCATCGCTGTGCCAGTTGCTCCTAGTGACAGTGTGACAAAGCTAAAAGATCAGACCGACGAAGTGATTGTCGTCGACCAGCCAGATCACTTCTTGGGGGCGGTGGGCGCTCATTATATTCGTTTTCCGCAAGTGGATGATAACGAGGTCATTAACCTTCTGGTAGCCTCAAGCCATAGCTAAAGTCACCTGGCTAGCTAATTTCAGCGAATGTTTGCGCTTTCTCTAAACCCATATTATGATAGTAACAAAGTGAGGAATTTGAGATTTTAGCAGCCGAGACTGCCGGTATTGAGCCGGTTATTGATCAGTACCGATCAGCCGCTGAGGTGGCTGATTCTTTAGGTCCAACAGAGTTAGTTTTCAGGCGGCTCCGCTTGTCAGATTTTAACCTTTTATCACAAATTCGCCCTGATGACAATGATTGTCAAGAGCAGCTGAACGATTCAATCAAGAACAGTGGCCTAATAAACCCCCTCAATGTGGCAATTGTGCCACGCTCATTACTTGAAGAATATCTCGCATTTGCCAACGAGACGTGGGGTGACGACGAACGTAAGATTGCGGATTTCAAATCGATCGATGGCAGTCTTAATTGGTATGCCTTGTTAATAGCTGGTCATTCCAGGTTAATCGGCGAACAACAAAAAGCTAAGGCTAAGGAGATCTCTGAATCAGACTATAAAGTTGAAATTCAAGTCCATCCAGCAATTGAGACAATCGGCGATATAGTCGAGCTCCAAGTTGCCGAGAATATTCATTCAACCCCACCACCGGATCGCATTGCTCGAGTCTATGCTCAAGCCTTCTTATGGGAGAAGCGGGCTAACCCGCGATTATCCCGTGAGACTTTCGCGGCCCGCCATAATCTAAAAATTAAAGCCTTGAGAGACGCCTTAAACTACGTTAAGTTACCACCAGAAATTCGCGAACTAACTGACAAACGTAATGGACTGCCATTTACGGTTGCCATTGAATTAGCTCGAGCACTTGATCCAATTCGTCAAGAAGTCAGACGGATAGCCGGCAAAAATCGCCATGAAACGTTATCACCTCGAGAAGAAGAAACAGTCGTTTTTGAATTGACAAGATGTGCTCAGTGGTTTGAAGAGAGCCATGGTCGGGTTCTGCAAACAAGAGGTAAAATCAGACAGCACGCCACCGCTTTGCGTCAGAAGGACGCTGAACAAGTTTATCAACCTGAATTAGACTTTATAACTGAGACCGCGGAAAGCCACCGGGCAGTTTTGATTGGACAAATTAGATCGTTCTTAGGCGAATTTGCTACGGAAAGAGCTGTCAAAGCACAATCGCTTCAGAGCTACATTGCAACTTTAATGCATAGACACGGCGAACTATCAGCCAGTGAACTAGTCGAAGCCACAGCTGCTCCAGACATTTTGTCTCTTAGGGCTGAGTTTGTTTAGTGTCTTAAGCTTCTTAAAATCTAAAAATTACTCGGTGCCCAGTCACTAATCGGAAGCTCCGCTTCGGACAATTTAGGTTTTGCTACTTTTGGTTGTCTTACCCTAAGGGACGTCCCATCAGAAACATCTTGAATACGGATTACCTTAATCGGAAATTCCGCTTCCTCTAAATCAGCCGCTAATACTTTTGGCCTTTCACCTCTCCGGCCCAATCCGCCGTGGACATAAAGCGATTTGCCGGGGACATTCCACTGACAGGTCGATTCGACTGGACACATGCCGCACGATTTTTGATAGGCCGCCCGTTGTTGCTTACTTGAAGGAATAATCGGTTGGGGTACCAATAGAGTTTTACGACCTTTACGTTTTTTGCGACCCTCTGGCTCAAGCGTTATATTACCGGCTTGTTGACCACATAAGCTTTCCGATAACAACCAAAGAGCGTTACACAGTTTGATTGTATTTATGCCTTTCTCGACCGCATACTGATGATAAAGTCGCCTGGCGATAATCCTAAGTTCATCAGTTAGTAGATTCTCCTCCGGATCGTAACCCTCAAACTGAAGTAGATTATTGGCAATCGTGATCCGCAGCACATGTAAGTCAACCGGCAGCGGGAAGTCGAAGTACTCAATCATCTTTTCATCCATTAGATAATACAAGAGCATACTGACCATTTTTTCCTGAAAGCCAATAAAACCGCCGCCCGTTTTATCGTTTTTAACCCGGGCCAGAGCAGTTTCATAGTCCGAGACGCCTTCAAAGATATTTATGGGATTACTGCCATATCTTTCGGCAAGCCTTTGGGAATTTTCCACCCATTGCTTGCTAACCCGTTGCTGAAAGCCTAAGCCGTGTTGGCTCAGAACTTCAGCAATATGCTCCGCCGCCACGAGCCGGGCCTTTTCGGCCACAAACAGCGCCGGCTCCGTCACATAAATATCGCCGACGCGCTTAGCGGCATCGACCGATTTAATACCACCCCTCATATAGCAACATAGATAAAATAAATAGCTGGCGTGATCGACCGAGCCAATTTCCAGATTCTCCGGCAAGTGTCGGTGGTCTTGTGGCACACGTGTCGTGTCAAGGTTGTATGGGTAAGCATCGGCCTCATAGGCGCACATCAATTCACCCAAGACTCGTTCAACTTGTGGCTGATCAACAATAATTCTTTTATCAACAACGGCGGACATTTGCGGAGCCGATGCAGCGTCAATCAACACCTCAGAGCTACTAGACATGTTTCAACGTTAACTTAGTACACGGTTATTAAGCAAGCATGTCCATTTTGGGTTAGCCGCCTTCTTCCGAGTGGGACTTATCCGCGAAGTATTCGCCACAAAACGATTCAGGTAAATTACAAGTCACTTAATTTATCGAAAAACTAAAGCCATTGGTCAGCTTTAGCTTGTCTATCTTCATCCTCCGAAAGCAATGAAGACCACCATGAATAGACCAAAGACGACCGAGTAAATGGCAAACGGACGCAAGCGGTTAGTTCGAAAATATTTGTCCAGAAAACGAACCGAAAAATAAGCCGCAATAAAGGCCGCGACCGCACCAACTAGAATCTGACTGCGCACACTATTTCCGTTAACGCCTAATAAATCCGGTAACTTATACAGCCCAGCGGCGGCGATAACTGGTGTTGCTAAGAGGAACGAGAAGCGGGCCGAATCCTGATAATCCAGACCACTGAATAAACCACTGACCATGGTTACCCCAGACCGACTGATACCGGCAATTAAGGCCAGCACTTGAGCCGTACCAATAATTCCGGCCCGGGTCTTACTGACAGCCATTGCTGTTTGTTCAACGCTACTCTGCAAATTAAAATCTCGTCTTTTCTGGGCTTGAACGGCCGCGTATTTGTCACCGATAAACAAGATCACGCCGTTGATGACCAAAAAGACGGCCGCCGCCATTGGCTTGGCAAATTGAGTTCTTAAGAGATGCTCAAACAGAACGCCGGTTAGGCCAGCAGGGATGGTAGCGATAATCAGCAGCCAAATCAATTTTTGGTAAGGCGTTTTAACTTGACGGTCTTTTACCGAACTAAAGAAAGCCCTTATCAACTTGTACCAGGTTTTACGATAAAAGATGAACAGTGCCAGTGCAGTCGCCACATGCAGGGCGACTAAGAATGCTAAGAAAAACGATTCGCTTTTGGGCTCACTGGTGACAATGTTATGCCAGCCGAAAAGTTGCGGGATCAAGACATTGTGGCCCAGACTGGATATCGGAAAGGGTTCGGTAATGCCCTGGATAATACCCAGGACAATCGCCTGTAAATACGTCAACATCATTGGTCTAGTGTATCAAAATTATATCTTATAAAAAACAGCTGCAGGCGAACTGACGAGACTCCTAACAGTCTATGCTGCCGCAAGATAATATTGCCAATCTTAATCTAAAGCTGGTTTTGGTTAATATCAGTCGGGGGCTCAATAGCCTCAACGACAGGAGGGGCTGGGTGAACACTTTCTTCGCTAACAGGAGTTGGGTTGTCAGCCGGTGGTGTCTGGACAACCAAGTTATCACTAGAGACTAAGGGCTTGACTCCTACGTTGGCAAGATTAGCAGATGGTAATGTTGTTGGTTGAATAATCTGCCCGGCGTTGGCTATCGGTAACGGGTTAGGTGTTGGTAAGTTACCCTCCTGAGAGACTGTCACGGTGGCCTGGTTAGTAGTCAAAGGGGTTAAACGGTTCTTTCTAAAGAAGATAGTGCCACCAGCTAGGGCTAAGATAATTAAGACTACTATGACGGGCCAGACAACAGTCGGGACAGTAGTCGCTGCAGCTAGTTTGTAGTTAAACTGTTGGACTGTACTGGGGCTTTTAGCTGAACTAACTTCAATCGACTCTTTCTGGGACGTGGCACCTTGTTTAATAGTTAGCTGATGGTAACCGGCTGGGACAGCTGTAAAGCTAGCGATCCCGGTGGCATCAGATTTAACGGTTAGGTTAGCCAGAGTGACTTGAACCCCAGCTTCAGGTTTACCTGCGGCATTTAAGACTTTAACGGCTACTAGGTAGGTAACGGCCGTGGCTGGGGTAGTCGTAGTGGTAGGTGAGGCAGTAGTTGTGGTGGTAGCGGGCGTCGTGGTGGTCGTGGTAGCCGGTTTAGTGGTCGTAGTGGTGGTAGTGGACTTGGTAGTCGTGGTGGTTTTGGGTGGAGTCGTGCTGGGCGGGTTGCTGGCGGGTGGGGTAACCGGGGGAGTCTGCAGGGTATAGCTACCACCCGTCATAGTACCAATCGTATTAGCACTATTGCTAGTAGCGGCTACGGCTGAACTGTTTAAGAAGCTTAAGGTAGCGGAGCCAGCCGCTAGGACGTTAAAGTTAACAATCCCAATGACTTGGTCACCACTTAAGGTAAGGTTAACCGTCCCTCTAGCGATACTAACCGTTCCACTGCCGCCGGTTGAGCTGGCGGCGATCTCAAAGGCACTGCTGCTAAAGTCGGTTGAGGCATACTGCAAAAGGTTAGACGGATAGCTGAAGTCAGCTTCCACGGCATTGACGTCCGTGCTGCCGCTGTTTTCTCGAACCGTGACGGATAAAGTACTGCCGACGTTAGTCGTACTACTGGCCGGGGAGAGATAGAGGGTGGTACTACCAGTCGCTTGGACTGGTAAGGCTAATAAGCTACTTAAGCCAAGGCTCGTAGTAGCTAGGATTAAACCGGCTAAGGCTAAGGGACGACGAGAGAGATGGTGAAGCCTAGTGGTTAAGGTGAGTAAGTTATTGTCCTGGTGCTGTTTCATAGTGTTTATTCCCATTATTGTTATTATTACGTCCCCCAATGACTTAGTAGGATAGATAGGTCAAAGACGTTGATGACGCCGTCACCGTTTAGGTCGCCTTGGGCATAGCTGGCACTGGTTGCTCCCCAGTGACTGAGTAAGATAGATAGGTCAAAGACGTTAACCACCCCGTCACCGTTAATGTCAGCTACAAGGTAGGTCTTAAAGCTACTGGCGCTGGATTGGGCCGAGGTAGCATTGTTATTGCCATAAGCACTGATGGTATAGCTGTAGGAGGTATTAGCACTTAGGCTGGTGTCCGTGTAACTGGGACTAGTACTGGTACCGACTTTGGTACCATTCCGGTAGATGTTGTAGCTGGTACCGCCACTGCCACCGGTACTAGCCGTCCAGGAGAGGTTAATCGAACTATCTGTCTGGCTGGGGGAGGTTAGACCGGTTGGGACGGAGGGAGCGGTTGGTGAACTGGCGAGGGTAGAAAAGCTGCTGGATGATGATTGAGCCGAGGTATTGCCGGAGCCATCATAGGCACTCAGGGTATAGCTATACGAGGTACTAGCTGACAGACTACCGTCAGTGTAGCTGGTGGTACTACTGGTACCGACCTTAGTGCCGTTACGGTAGATGTTGTAGCCGGAGACGGGGTTGGTACCGGCACTACTGGCTGTCCAGGACAGGCTGATCGAGCTGCTGGTTTGGGAGGGAGAGGTTAGACCGGTGGGGACAGAGGGAGGGGTAGGCGTATTAGCTAGGGTAGTAAAGCTACTGGAGGAAGACTGGGCTGAGGTATTACCGGAGCCATCATAAGCACTGATGGTATAGCTATACGAGGTACTAGCTGACAGACTACCGTCAGTGTAGCTGGTGGTACTACTGGTACCGACCTGGCTACCATTGCGGTAGATATTGTAACCGGAAACTGGGTTGGTACCGGCACTACTGGCTGTCCAGCTGAGGCTAATCGAACTGGTCGTCTGGCTGGGGGAGGTTAGACCGGTTGGGACAGAGGGAGGGGTCACACTAGTAGCCAAGGTAGAGAAACTACTCGCCGAGGACTCAGCTGAAGTATTTCCGCTGGAGTCATGAGCACTGACGGTATAGCTATACGAGGTATTAGCAGCAAGACCGGTGTCGGCATAGTTGGTGGTACTACTGGTGCCTACCTCGATACCATTACGAAAGACATCATAACCCGAGACGGGGTTAGTCCCGGCCGTACTGGCCGTCCAGGACAGACTAATCGAAGTAGTTGTTTGAGACGGTGAAGTTAGGCCGGTCGGGACGGATGGCGGAGAAGTGGATTGTCCCGCTAGATAACCTTGCATGACACCAAAACTGGCCTTTTGGCTAAAGTCACTATTGAGCAGCCCCCATGTGGCTGTATCAACTTCAGTCGGAGCGCAGCAATCCCAAGCCCCAGTATCCCGGAGGTTATACCAGAAAGCCGCCTGCAATGGCTCGGAACCACCAAAGACTTGCTGGATGGTGGTTGACTGATTACCTGAACCTGATTCAACCCCAAACTCGGTCATCCAAATTGGGGTAGAGGAACGGCCTGCATTATTAAGAATGGTTCGGTAGGAGCTAGCTTCCGAAGACCAGGTGCCATCATAATTATGGAAGCTGGCAATGTCAAACTCACCACCATCAGATATAACCGAGGAGATAAAACTGCAACAGGAGCCAGCATCATTGGCAGAACCAGCCTCGATTACTTTAGTATTAGAATTAACCGCCTTAATTGCTGTATAGGCGGGGTTAAGGATATCAGTAACGTAAGTACTAGCTGAGCCGTTGTAAAGGTAATTACCACTGTCTGGTTCGTTCCAAACATCAACGCCATCCGTGAATTGACTGCCATAGCGGTCCATCACAGCAGTTACGAAGTTGGTCCAATCCGAAGTACTAGTGGCAGGGACGTCGAGATCCGTACCACCGCCCGCCCAGGCCGGTGTCCACATTAAGACCGGGAGAATAACTTCATGGTCGGCGGCCGCGGCCGACATAATCGCGTCAGCCCTAGTCCAATCATAAACACCTCTTGAAGTCTCAATGACCGGCCAAGGGAACTCTAAACGAATCATGGTCGCCCCTAGCGTTTCGGCATCACCAATCTCCTCATCGATAGTCGAAATAGGCCCGGCACCGCCAACGTCAAAATCACTAGTACAGTTGGGCATAACGCACCACCAGCTTTGGGGATTGGCTCCGGCATAATGCCATGGCCGCATACTTGGCTCAACGTTAATGCCACCCAAGATTGAGGAGGCCGTTAGCCTGTTTGATCCGGGCGGCATAGTGTGAGGATAAAGGTGATTAAGCATGACCGCCGAAGACACGATACTGATCAGTAAAACTGCCGCCAGAGCCATTAGAACGTGATGTTCGCCGTTACCAATGACCCGCCCACGGAGTAGACGGCGGCTGTTACTACTTAGCTCTGTATTTAGCGTACGTTCATCCGGTGCGGCCGCTAACCCTACTGGTTTTTGATTAGATTTTTGGTTTAGAAAATGCACTTAAAGCACTCATGTTAAACTACGCTAAATATACTATATTCAAACTAAAACACAAGAGTGATGAGTGACACCTGCCACGGCTTTGGGAGCAACCCTTGTCACTGGTCGGGTTTAGTAAAATTATCTTAAGTATAACAACCCCCAGATAGATAACTTCTAGTTGCGAGATTCTCTGTTCATACTCTTTGATATGACGGCTTTAGTCAACAACAGCGGCCTTAACTACTTTCATGTTCGACTTTAATCCATCGATGTCTTGCTTAATGTAGTTCGGGTAGATCCTGGACACGCTCGCGAATGGCTTTTAACTCATCGGCTAAGATTTCGCCTAAAATTTCCCGACGCTCGTCATCGCTCAACGATTGCATAATGTTATTTAGATCGTCGTTATGGCATGATCAACTATTGACGAGGCGCGATTGCAATGCTCAAGTTACCCTGGCTTGCTAACCCTAGTTGTAATCGATAATAATACCTAGCTACAGACCACTGCCGAGCTTACGCTCAAGTTCGTCTAGCTTCTTGATCGCTAACCCGCCTTGAATCATTTCCACTAAACCCTGGTCTTTCAAGATACGCAGCTGACGATTAACAGTTTCTCGCGTTAGTCCGGTTCGAGTCGCTAACTCGGTTTCTTTAAGCATGACCCGGTATTCGCCGTTACTGGCTTTGCCGACCCGCCGACAAGAGATTATCAACTCGAAGATCAAACGGCTCATTGCTGTGCCCCCCATCAAATGGGCTAGTCTTCTAAGCACACCATCAGTACCCGAGAAAACCCGGCTCAATAAATCGAACAACACATCTGGATTAGTGGTTAGGAAATTAAGTGATGCATCAATCGGGGCCTGTCGGATAGTAATGTCTTTGGTCGCCTCGAAAAAGTATTCATTTGGCGTTCGATTGACGACATAGGACATTGGGAAAAAAGCCCGAGGATTAAAAACGTTAACCACCACCTCTTCGCCGTTATTGGCGATATCGTATTCTCGGACACTGCCTTTAACTAGATAGAAGACACCAGGTGGATTCTCGCCGGCATGCACCAAAACATGGCCTTTTGGAAACTGTTGTTTAGGATAGAGCTCGAAAAAGGTTTCGATTTTTTTGGCTATCTCCGTAGGCATACTCATAGTCTCGTTCCTTTGACTATACGTATAGCCGGCCAACTTGACAAGATCAAACTACAAAATAAGCTGGCTTGACCAGATTAATTAGCTATCTTGTACTAATTAACATTGGGGCTTCAGAATATATGAAAGCCCAAGTGCTTTAGGAAGCTTGAGATTGAGGTTGTAACATAATTCGACCGATTGCTAATGGAATAGCGACAGGCATTATTTTGGCTGTTTCGGGTCTCGGTTGACGATGGTAAATACTATTAGCTCTGATGATTATTTGGGCCAGCGGCTGAACTGCCGGGTGATCAATGGGTACGGCTGAACGTTCTACGCCGCCCTTATCAAAGCGAACGGCATAAGGGTCCGAACCATCAGACATTAACCCAAACAAGCCTCTCAGCCTACCTATCTGGACTGGTCCGTGTCTGGTTTCTAATGGTATCATTTCCCAAACCATGACTGAATCAAGCCGACCAACAGCTGTGATCAAAGGGGTTTCGGGCTCCGGTTGTTGACCGTAAAACCCCAGCCTAAAAAGCGATATATCATCTGACCCCGGCTGCCCAAGGTTTAAAGCCACACTAATGCTTTGCGATTCGTCAGGCGCCTGACGAGCTCTAAAACTTCGTCCCCGGGGATTAATCACGGCCTTATAATCCACTAAAGTCTGAACTACTTGCTCTAAGTCTTGTCTGTCCAATATCGGGCGGCCCTGTTCTGGGCTTGGGTATGGACCTAGTGGCAGCTCGATATTGTTTTCGAACATCAGTTTTGTCTTGGTATCACACTTTTAAACATTATAAACAATGCTCTTGCTTTTATTACAAACCTTTTATAGGCAAATGCAATAGCGTTATGCAAAATTAAAGCAATAGAGTGGTCATAGCTGCAATCGTAACCATCATAATTATGACTTAAATAATTTACTGTCCGACCTTTAGCTGTTACCAACTACCGCCATCTGCAAACTATTGTATGACGGACCAAAGGAACTGATAGGTTGCCAGCCATTCGGGCCACCTCGTTCCGGGTTCAGGATGTAGACCCAATTACCATCAGCACTAACCCCGGTAATAGCTACGGCGTGCTCGTTACCATTATAGAGATAGGGCACGACGGCACCATCAGCGGCAGTAACCGTGAAGGTTGAAGATGAAATCAAACGTAAATTGTTGGCATCATCTACCCAAGCTACAGCCGGGTGACCGGCGGCGACATCCTGAAGCAATTGATCGAGAGAGATCGATCCACTGGCATAGACGCTGCCGCCAGCTTGCTCGATAACACTGGCAATGATCGGCGGATAAGCGCCGTAGCCATAATCTGACGTGGACCACGTGCTCCCGTCAGGATCACCCACAAAGCCAGCATAGGGATCACCGTCAGAAATCAAAATACCGTGACTGTAGTAAACATTTGCCGGGGTTTGCACGTTTTCGTAACCCAGTAGACCTTGCTGTGAGTCACTAATACCCTCGGCTTCCAAGACCATTTGAGCGGCCGCGGTTTCGCAGTCTTCAGTATCAATTTGTGTTTCCCGCCCAACTACAACCTGCGGTGGGTTAGTCGGGGGAGGATCTGAGTTTTGTCCAGAACCAGATGATTGTGATCCAGATCCAGATGATTCCGGCAACGGCCTTAGCACTGGAACGGGCGGCAATGGTGTGAGTACCGGCACCGGTATCTGTGCTGGCGGCAACAATACACTCTCAGATATTAACTGCTGCGCTACAAATGACTTAATTGCCCCAAGCATGTTGGGCGAGTTGGCCTGAGTTTCTATCCGTGGCGCCGCCTGCGGAAAATTGAAGTCGGGCGCGCCGGCTGTGAAAGCAGCTGAAGATAATATGGTCGTCAACAATAGCCCAGCCGCCAATCTTCCCAAACGCTGTTTACGCCCTTTTGTGGCGCTCTCCGCTACAGCTGGCCAAATCTTGACATTTTCTGGTATTTCAGGCCTTAGGTCTACTGAAACACTATAAGCATCGGAAAGATTTATTTCAGGCCGTAAATCTATTGAAACACTATAAGTATCAGAGACCTCTATTTTGGAATTGCGGCGACTTCTCGGTTGGCCACGCTTGGGTGGGGCTAAAATTAACTGTTTTGGTGCATGTCCATTTTGCTTGCTGACGGAATGGTTAGATTGAGCCTTAGGATTAGATGCCGTCGAGGTCTTTTCGATCACTGGCGTTAAAGCTGAAGTCGCTAATAGTTCGACCACGTCATAATAACCATCGGGATAACTCGTCCGCCGGGTGATTGGTAACTCATGGCCGGACAGATCTACTACTAAGCGCAACGACTCTAACCGCAAAGAGTCACCTTGGGCAAGATCCGATTGGGCACTAAGTTGTTCTTCGTCGACGGCCATGCAATTTAGTTTGGTCTACCCTCTAAACATATTGCCCACTCACATCTAGATTAGCACGTTCGAAGCCGGACAAGCTCTCTCTAGGATAGTCTATATTAATAGATCAGGATCAAGCTGCTGTTGTGATGATCGTGCCGACCAGCTACAATAAAGTATCAATGATTAAAGTTAGCCACTTGACCAAAACCTTCCAGAAAAAGCTGGCGGTTGATGATATCTCTTTTGAAGTCGAAACTGGCAAGATAACTGGTTTCTTAGGCCCCAACGGAGCCGGCAAGTCGACCACCATGCGGCTGATGCTAGGACTGGCTAGCGGCCAGGGTGCGACGCTATTTGACGACAAACCACTCAACAGTTACGACCAGCCGTCGAAATTAGTTGGTATTTTACTAGAAGCTAAGGCTTTTCACCCGACTCGGACGGCCCGTAATCACTTAAGGGTTTTGGCTACCGCCGGCAGTATCCCGTTTAGCCGCGTTGAAGAAGTGCTGGATATCGTTGGCCTCAAAACTGAAGCTAAAAAAGGTCCTGGTAAATTTAGTCTCGGCATGAGCCAGCGACTGGGCATTGCCGCCGCACTACTCGCCCAACCAAAATATTTGATGCTAGACGAACCGGCCAATGGGCTTGATCCGGAAGGTATTGCCTGGCTTAGGCAATTTCTTAAATCTTACGCCGATAAAGGCAATGGTGTTTTTGTGTCTTCACACCTACTTAGCGAAATGTCCCAAATGGCCGATAATGTTATCGTGATTGGCAAAGGCAAGCTACTGGCCAGTACTTCCATGAAACAGTTGATTGCTGGTAACGTCCGCTCCAGTGTTTTTGTAAGAGTTACCAAACAAGCCACCCTAGAACGGATTCTAAAAGAGCAGGGACTGACTTTTGAAAAAGTTGGCGACGGTCTCAAACTGGTTGGTCCGACAACCGATGAGATCGGTAAGCTTGCGGCTGATGCTGGCATTCCGATTTTGGAACTAGCTACCCACGGTGGTTCGCTCGAAGAAGCCTTCTTAGAAATAACCGCTGGCGCCGAAGAATTTGAAGCCAGCCCGGGAGGTCAGTCATGATTGCCGCTCTCAAAGCTGAGGTTCTAAAAGTCCTGACCATTCGCTCAACTTACTTTATCATCGGCATAGCCTTAGCCATTGAAATTTTTGTCACGTTCTATATTTCCGGCTGGCAAACCGACCAAGTGGCCTTACATCAACCAGACATGTTAGCTAACGGAATTGCTCAAACAGTTCACGCCCTCTCGCTGCTAACTGCTTTAATCGGCTTGTTCTTAGTGACCCATGAGTTCCGTTACAATACTGTCGCCTATAGTCTGACGCTTTCCAATAATCGTAGCAAAGTCCTGGCCGCCAAAATTATCGTCGTTAGTGTTGTAGCTATCATCTTAACTTTGCTAATAGCCACTCTGTCGCCGCTGTTGTCACTGCTGGGTATCCATGCTAACCATTTACACCTAGTTACACAATCAATGCCTTATAAAAACTTATTGTGGCGCTGCTTATTCTATGGCTGGGGTTACTCGATGGCTGGCCTGGTGATAGCGGCCCTAGTCCGTAATCAAATCGGCGCTCTGGTGACCCTGTTTATAGTACCCGGTACAATTGAAGGCTTATTGATGCTTTGGCTAAAGCATCATGTTGTCTATCTGCCGTTTAGCGCTCTAAATGTGGTGATTGGTCATGGACAGGGGGTTTATCCTAACGCCATTACGCCATTTCACGCCGCTCTGGTATTCGGCGGCTGGCTGATCGGCGGCTCGATAATAGCTTGGGTATTGTTTATTCGGCGTGACGCAAATTAGGCAACTGATAAAATTGGGGTGATAGGCTACCAGTGCTTTTGCTAATAGCTACGTCTGTTTATAGAGCTAAGACCAACCAGCATCGCCATTTAACTTATGGCGACCACTGGTATAGATGAGCATTAGTGAAATAATTTACATAATTCAATGGAACGTATAGCTGCAGTCGAAACCAAGACTCGCCGCTCACACCAGCAACATACGCTGCCACAGTAGAATACGAGGTACTAGTCAATCCACCTGACCCATTATACTGACAATTGCCAGCACTGCTACATTCCCAGAGTGCCAACGTATCTGATCCGTTACCGGTATTCACTGAAGCCGTAAACTCGTAGACGTCACCACCCGTCTCGCCGTAGTTGACATCTTGATAGACACTGGTGCCGCTGCCCGAACTCGCCTCAAACTCGAGCGAGTTACCACAACCGGCTTGTGCATTGCCCTGTGACCAAACCGGATAATACCCAGGCGTCATGGGATCCCAAGGGTCTCCATATAGGTTAGTGATACAAGGATCGTTGATATGGCCTGTTATGTCGGTCATCTGCCCATAGGTCCAAGTATAGGTGTTGGACCAGCCTAGCGCGTTGTACACAGTCAGTTGAGTCGAATGAGTAATACTACTGCTCGGTACCTGCACGGTCATTTGGGTATTCGAACTCACCGAGAAACTAACACTGCTACTGTTGATATCGGCCTGGCTGGAATTTAGAAAATTCGAGCCATTGACTTGGATCCAACCGTTACCTAAGTCGGTGACTGAGGAAATCGACGGTGCCGCTCCATAGGCATAATTATAGGTGCTGGACCAACCCAGCGGATTATAGAGTGTTAGGTGAATTGTAGAATTAAGATCACTGCTCGGCACCTGCACGGTCATTTGGGTATTCGAACTCACCGAGAAACTAACACTGCCGCTGTTGATATCGGCCTGGCTGACATCTTGATACATTGAACCGTTGACTTGAACCGAGCCGTTGCCTAAGTTCGTAACCGAGGAAATCTGTGGCACCGTTTCCGCCAGATAGGTGAAATTACCTATCGGTATGGTGGCACTCATCGACCCGTTGGTAACGTTGGCGTAGACGGCAACTGTTGATTGTTGACTGGGGTTTGGTGGCAACGGGGCATTTACCTGATCATAGCCGGAACCCGTCGTAAAGGACAGTTGGCCACTAGTGCCGAAGATAAAGTAATTGATGGTGTCGCCATTAAGGGTGCTGTAATACAGTTTAATGGCATCAGTGTAGTAGTCGCTGCTCGGGTTAACGCTAGTGAATACTGGGGCCGGGAAGGTCTGCTGCTGGCCGTTAGAGGGTAGTGTGTCTAGGCTCATCAAAACACCGTTCTCGAAAGTAGCACCACCCCGCAGGCGATTAGTGGTACAGGGGTTGTAATAGGTCGTGAAGTTAGTAATCGCCGTATGATTACCGTTAACGTCGGGAAAAGTCGCGGTTTGAGAATCGTCGAGTTCAAAACGCAACCAGATATAGCTGCCTAAATTAGTCGTCACTCCGCAAGGATTATCCGGCAGAAACGAAAATATATACGGCACTCCCAGCTGGTCAGTGGTGCCGGTATTGACAATCTGTAAACTGGTAAAGGCTGGGCAACTATTACTAGCTAACGCATACTGCATAGTCACACCATCAGGCCCGCTTAAACCACCGATGCCTGGATTGCCGATATTTGTACCATTGGCATAGATGTCTACCGGATTAACGTCACCGGTACCGGGCAGGGGATAAAACTGGACATCGCCCTGAACACCACTCCAGGTTGTCGAACAACCGCCGAGGACAAATAAATAACCGCCGAAACTGACTAGACCCGGAAAAACCCTAGCGGTGTTAAAACTAGTATCGGCCACCCAGGCATTCAGAGTACCGTTGCTATTAATCGCCGTAATTTGGACGTCATTTAAAAGTCCACTGCTACCGTTGATACCGCCGGCAATATAAAGATAACCGTTGACGGCGACAGCACCGAAGGAACGACGGGCCGTGCCAAAGCTGCTAGTTGTATTCCAACTACCAAGCGTACCGCCGGAGTTTATCTGAGCGTACAAGACAGCGTTGGTGACGGCACCGCCGTAGATACCGCCTAAGATGTACATATAACCGTTGTAGGCAACGGCTGATTCGCCAGTTATATTCGAGCTAAAACCCGAGTTGGCGGCGGCCCAGCTGCTACCAAGCGTACCGTTGGAGTTAATAATTATCGACTCGGCTTCACTATAGTTATCGGCGTTGTTGCTGCTCTCGCCACCAAAGATATAAATATAACCATTGTTAGCCACCGCCGCAAAGGTATCGTTAACAGCTGGTAGGGCAGTAGTCGGATTCCATGTGCCGAGCGAGCCGTTGGTATTAATCGGGGCGTAATAAGTTGTCCCGACAGTTGCGCCGCTACTATTGATACCACCCATGGCATAGAGATAGCCGTTATAGGCGACAAAGCCGAAGCACTCGACAGCCAACGGCATGGTCGTCGATGTCCAAGCTCCAACCGTTCCATTAGCGTTAATCGGGGCATACTGGACAACATTCGTGTCATTACTGCTGCTGCTACCGGTGGTACCGCCAAAAACATACAAATAGCCATTGTAGGCTGCGGAACCGCCGGCATATTCAGCTGTCGACAGACTGGTAGTGGTAGTCCAGCCAGAACTACCCGATAGGTTAATTAAATCAGAGTAATCACCGACTCGGGGGATAGAGCTTAGGCTAGCATAGTCAACCGTGGTCACGGCAGCTGAGCCGTTATTGCCACCGATTTGGTAGATATAGCCGTTATAGGCTAGCGTGTCACCGTCATAAATAGCTGTCCCCAGGCTGGTAGTTGGCGTCCAGGGACCAATCGTACCGTTATTGTTAATCGGGGCGTAATAGCTAGTGGCTAGTGGATTACTGCTGCTGTTGTAGCCAGCCACTTCATACAGGTAGCCGTTATAAGCTACCGTTTCCGGGTAGTCCATAGTAATTGGCAGACTAGTGGTAACATTCCAGGAACCTAAGGTGCCGTTACTGTTGATTTGGGCATAATCTACCGTTGAGACATCGTTACCGGCACTATTGACTCCACCAATCTCATAGATATAACCGTTGTAAATCACTGAAGCAGCTTTGTAGGTAGCGGCCGGTAGATCGTTACCGGCATCGGACCAAGTACCGACACTACCATTACTATTAACCTGTGCGTAGTCGACCGTGGTCGTGGCGGCTGTCGTATAGCCACCGATTTCGTAGAGGTAGCCGTTGTAGGCCACGGCGGTGCCAATTTTAGTAGCCAACGGCAGACTGTCGTGACCATAGCACCAAGTGCCACTGTAGAGAGTCCAGCCGGTCGGGCAGCTACTGAGCGCTGTCACTAGACCGCCGCCCGAGTTAAACTGAGCGTATTCAATGGTGCCATACGGGTTATTGCTATTATCTTCACCGCCGATTTCGTAGAGGTAGCCGTCATAGGCCACAGAGGTGGAACCGTGCGTCACTTGCTCCAGGTTAGTGCTGTAGGCCCAGGTGCCGACGGTACCGTTACTGTTAAGCGGGGCATACTCCACCGCAGCAACCGTTTGTGTCGTATAACCACCAATCTCGTAGATATAGCCTTGATAAACCACCGAGGTCGAGGAATAAGTGGCCACTTGCAGGTCATTACCAACATCAGACCAGGCGCCGACGGTACCAGTTCCGCCGTTATTGATCGGCAGATAATCAACCGTCGCCACGATAGTACTGCTACCGTTAGTGCCGCCAATTTCGTAAACATAACCGTTGTAGGCCACACCAGTGCCGTTGCCGATACCGGTTGATAAACTAGTTGTAGCGACCCAAGTGCCCAAGCTGCCATTGCCATTAATCGGCGCATAGTAAATGGCCGAAGTCACCCCGCTAGCAGTGTCCCCACCGATATCATAGACGTAACCGTTATCGACGACTGTTGTTGGTGAAGCAATAATAGCCGGTAGGCTGGAATTGTTATAGCACCACAGGTTGTTGGCACCGCCCAGAGCCCAGCCACTGGGACAAGTTGAAGGTGCGGTCAAAACACCGGCCGAACCGATAGCGGCATAATTGACAATCTCGGTGTCGCTCGTGCCGTTAGAACCACCCAAAACATAGACATAACCATCGGCTGTCACTGATGTATTCTGATAGACTGCGGTTGGCAAGCTATAACCGTTATAACACCAGGCAGTACTACCGGCACCGCCCAGAGTCCAGTTCGTCGGACAACCCGACTGAGTAGTTAAAGCCCCGCTGGAACCGATCGCGGCATAGGACACTTGGCTGGAAATACCACCGCCGACCACGCCACCCGAGACATAGATGTAGCCATTGTAGACGGTAGCTGCGCCCTGATACTCAATTGCTGGCAAGCTGCTGGTGGCCACCCAGGTACCTAAACTGCCATCAGTATTAATCGGCGCGTAATCAACGGTAGCCACGGCATTGCCAGAACTGTTTTGGCCGCCGATAATATAGATATAGCCCCCGTAAGCGACGGCTGATTCATTCTGCGTAGCGGCCAGTAAGCCAGATTCGTAGCACCAAGCCGTACTGCCAGCACCACCCAGAGTCCAGCCACCATCGCAGCTTGATTGAGTAACTAAGGTGCCGTTTGCATTGATTTTGGCGTACGACTCAGTCGACACTACTGAACTACCATTCCAACCGCCGAGAACATAAAGATAGCCGTTATAAACCGCTGAGGCAATGTCATTAAGGGTTGCTGGTAAACTTGAAGTCGCATTAATAGCCCCAAGATACCCCGAGGGTTGTATCGCTACCGCATAAATAGTCGTAATCACTGTGCCTGAGGCATTCTCACCACCTAATTGGATCAGGTTACCGTTGTATTGCACGGCACTGGCGGTATAGGTGGCAGCCGGTAGGGCTGAGGTGTAGCTCCAAGGAC
>CAZLLA010000007.1:35619-37374 GCA_964560315.1 uncultured Candidatus Saccharibacteria bacterium | reverse complement strand
TGGCTACTTAGTACTAGCCCTGTTCTTTGCTGGTCTTTGGACGTTAGCGTTGATGATTAATGCCTGGCGGGTTCGGTTTATCTTTTTGCTGATGGGTCTAGCCGCCATGCTGCCTTATGCTGAGATTAGACCAACTGTCCTGACGGTAGTTGGTCTGGGTATCGTCCTGCGTCTTCTAGCTGCTCAGAAAGTCACTAAAACTATCTTGTGGCTACCATTAATTTTTGTGATTTGGGCTAATCTGCACGGTGGTTTTGTGCTCGGATTAGCGGTGCTGTTGTACTTTGCTGCTATACGTAAAAGCAAACCGCTGATATTGATGTTTTTGTTGTGTGTACCGATAACTTTTATAAATCCTTACGGGCCACGGCTATACGTGGAAATTTTCAGAACCTTAACTGACTGGTCATTGCACTTCCAAACTGATGGTATGGCGGTAGCCGCTTTGCAATATTCAGTCCTGCCGTTAATCATATTGTGGAGTGCTGGTTTCTGGCTATTCGCCCGGGAAAAAATAATCAATTGGGTGGGAGTCGGGCCATTACTATTATTTGCTAGTCTAGCTGCGACCCGAAACGTACCATTGTTTACTGTTGCGGCAACTCCGGAGCTGGATAATTATTACACTCAAGCAAAAAGTCTCTTCCCCAAACATCCGCCGAAACAAGCCCAAAGACTTTATTCGGGATTCGTAATAGCTGTTGTCGGAGTAACGCTGTACTTTATCGGAAGTTCTGTCATACCTTCGGCCAATCGTGATGCTGGTTATCCGGTGTCGGCGGTAGCTTACCTAAAGGTCCATCCATGTTCGGGCAATCTATTTAACGATTTCAACTACGGTGGCTACCTGATCTGGCAATTACCTGACCAACCGGTTTACATTGATGGTCGGATGCCTTCCTGGCGGAATAGCGCGGGCCAAAAATACCTCGACATTTATGACCAGGTGATCTCTAATCCAGCAACCCAGCAGCAGCAGTTCTCCAAATACAATATTAGTTGCGTACTGTTATCCAAGAGCAGTTTTAATAACCAATTGCTAAATAGACTACAAAAATCCGACTGGAAAACCGCAGTCCAAGCTGATGGCAGTGAACTGTTACTTAAGCCTTAAGTGCTTAGAGCTAACCCGGACTCAACTCGCTGTGACTTATAGGACCTGAATCTTTTTCACAGTGTCTTGTTTGACTTTACCAAAGCTGACAGTCAATACGCCGTCTTTCAAAACCGCTTCAATCTCTTCTTCTTTAACTGGTACCGGTAGCGCAATTGTTCGCGAAAACTCTCCCCAGTAACACTCTTGCAGGAAGTAATTTTCAACTTCTTCTTCACCAGCTGATAGTGTGCCACGGATGGTTAGTTGGTTATCAGAGATACTGACATCCAAGTCGTTCTTATTAACACCAGCCGTACGTGCCTTGACGACTAGTCGCTCCTTAGTCTCATAAACATCAACTGCCAACTGCCCCGGTACTGCTGCTTCTTCTTCGCCCCACTCTTCATCAGTGGTTGGTGCTGCTGCGGCTGGTGCGCCAGCGGCATTGGTTTCAAGATCGTCACCCAAAAACGCTGCTGCTAACTCGTCATCTTCCAGTAAGAGATCATCATCACGACCGCGTCGTGCCATGTTGTTACCCTCCAGGTATTTAAAAATAATAACTCTTGCGTCTTTGTATTATTCACAGTATAGCTTAGTCCATAAACAGAGCGCAACCGCAATGGTGGTTATTTACAACGCTTTAAATACAACGCTTA
>CAZLLA010000007.1:14734-35519 GCA_964560315.1 uncultured Candidatus Saccharibacteria bacterium | reverse complement strand
TTGGCGGAGAGAGAGGGATTCGAACCCTCGCGGGGACTTGCATCCCCCTAACGATTTAGCAAACCGTCCCCTTCAACCAGCTTGGGTACCTCTCCTTGATACCACCGTATTGTAGCTTGTAATGTTATTTGGCGGAAGAGGTGGGATTCGAACCCACGAGACCTTGCGGCCTAATAGTTTTCAAGACTATCCGCATCAACCACTCGCGCACCCTTCCGTGCCATAATTTTGTGTCTTATTTGGAGCATTTTCATACTTAAAGATTTGTTAAAGTACCAGGCCCTGCGGGATTATTACTGATTGTGTAACGATGCAGGTTAACGGCGGTGATTATATCAGTATGCTGAACCGTGGCCAAATTTAGGACGGGTGCCCATAGTCTTTGTGCTTACCTTGTTCTACAATGTACAATAACACTTATGAGTCGAAAGTTAGCCTCCGACGACCAGCCTAACGAGCCGGATATTATAAAGCCAGGTGAGATTGTCACTTCTGATAAAGTCTCGACGAAAAATCAGGTTTCGGCGATTCCGAAGGAACTTAAGACCCCAAAAGCAAAACTTGAATTAGCTGACGAAAACACAAAGCAACCTTTGTTATCCGACGAATCATTATCCATCCCGCCAGCCGGTAATGTTACTTGGACAGCTTCAGAGTTTATCGCACACTATAAATCGGCCGGCTGGTATATCTTACTGGCTATTGTGGCATTAGCCGTGTCGACTGGTGTTTGGTTTGTGACTAAAGATAAGTTTTCGACAGCCCTAGTTTGCATCGGAATTTTGCTACTGGTTGTCTATGGTGCTCACAAGCCACGCCAGTTAACTTACCAACTCGGTGATCTTGGCTTGACAATTGGTAGTAGCCATCACACATTTAGCGAATTTCGTTCGTTTTCAATTGTCTCGATCGGTGCTTTTTCGAGCATTGAGCTGGTACCACTTAAGCGTTTTGCGATGTATACGACGGTCTATTTTGACCCAGCTGATGAGGATAAGATCATCCAAGTTTTGAGTACTCACTTACCCATGGAAGAGCCCAGAAACGACCCAATTGATCAGCTGATGCATCGGTTGCGTTTCTAAATAGAAAACCACACTCCAAACGGAGTGCGGTTAGGTAGATTTTGCCATAGAACCAGTTATCCGCGGTGATTCTGAGCTAAGCGATATTTGGCATAGAACTTGCGTTCCATACGCCGCAAGAAACGTTGCCGTCGGTCTTGACGATCCCACCGGTCGAAGGTCTCCATAAGGGCGTCTTCGTCGTAGCGCATTATCCCCTCCTTTTTACTTGATACCTCTTATGCTAGAACGTTCAGGACTATTAAGCTGTAAGCTTTCTAACATCTGCTGGCATTAGGTAAAGCAGTCCGGCTTTTGTTATAGTGGTGATCAAGATGATCAAGATTCACTCCATCTGTAAGGATTGCATTGCCAATCTTGACCAATATCAACGCAATCACCCCCGGGCGGGCTTTTTGTACGCCACATTAAAGAAATATCGTGAGGATGAAGCTGGTCGACGGGCGGCCCTGTTTGCCTATTACGGCTTCCTGGCCTTATTTCCGCTTCTGTTCGTACTAACCAGTGCTCTCAAGCTGCTGTTACATAACAACATGCAGATCAGAAATCAGATCGTTCATGGTGCTATTACCTATTTCCCGGTGATTGGGCATGATTTGCAGCAAAATATTCATGGTATCGCCAAAACTGGCATTGCCCTAGCAATTGGTCTGCTATTGACGGCTTATGGGGCCCGCGGTGTGGCGGATGTTCTGCGCAGCGGCCTGGATCATATTTGGCAGGTGCCACGTAGCCAACGTAGCAGCTTTCCGGGATCAATGCTCAAAAGTTTCAGTATTATAGTAGTCGGCGGGCTAGGTTTAGTCTTGGCGCCAGTTGTCGCTGGCTACGCGTTAGTTTTTGGGCACAACCTATTCTTCAATCTGTTGGCCGTGCTGTTAACCCTGATCGTACTGTTTTTGGCGCTGTTGGCCGTTATAAAAATGAGCTTATCAGTCGGTAAACCATTGCGCCAAATTTGGGTCGGTGCCGCCATTGCTGCGATCTGTCTTGAAATTTTACAGAGTCTGGGTGGTTATATTGTTGCTCGTGAACTCAGGAACCTTGATAACCTTTATGGCACGTTCGCCATCGTTCTAGGGTTGATTTATTGGCTCTATATCCAATCGTTAGTCTTATTCTTTGTCTTCGAAGTCGATTCAGTGAGGGTATTTAAGCTCTGGCCACGTAGCCTTCAGCCACCACTAACTGAAGCTGATCATCGTGCTTTTGGGCTCTATGTCAATCGGGCTAAAATTCACGATGCCGACGATTTTCGATTGGTTGATTAGTAAACAGTTAAGCATTTAGAGGTAAGACGATAGAGCTGAACCTCTTGAACGATGCACAGCTTCAGTGAACGTTAGATGACAAATTTTGCTTTTTCTGAATTACTCTAACAACGTGCCGTAGATGCCGGAGTTGTTGCTGATAGCTTCTATTTAGTTCACTAATCCTTAACGCCTGCAGCCGCAATACCTGTTGACGCTCGCTGATGTTAACTTTGTGACTTAGTTTCTTGGCTTGCATAATTTAAGTGCTAATTTAGCGGTTACGCTAATAGTTTTCAGCTTAAACAGCAAGGCTGAAGATTAATTGAGAGGAATTCATTTGTCTTTCAACCGTAATCAGTCTTGATCTATTTTAAAAGTTCGTGATGCCGTCATAAGCCAACGGCTTCAACAATTTCCTTGGGGACAAACAGGGTCAACGTGTAAACTAGAATGCGTGATGTATTATGGCTCATGGCTCTCCTGGCTGGATCGTTATACAGATGTTATTCAGCATTTTATAGCCACTCAACTTATCCTGTCTCCACTGCTGCTACTTTTTATTGAAGAGATGGGCATCCCGATCGTCATGCCTGGTGATGCAGTTCTGGCTTATGTTGGCTACAAGCTGTCGTTGCACCAAAATGCCTCGGAGTTCTGGTTGGCCTTCATCATGGCGATGATTTCGATCATGGCTGGATCTACAATTTTGTTCTTTGCGTCCAGACGGTGGGGCCAATTCATTCTTGATAAAGTTGCTCGGTTCGTCTTCATCAAAGAAAAGCAGGTCCATCGGGTGGAGCGGATGTTTGTAAAGTATGATTTCTGGGCCATTATTATCGGTCGACACATTCCTGGTCTACGAATTATTGTGACCATTTTAGCCGGCACTTCAGGGGTTCGTTATTCGACTTTTGCAATTAGCACCCTCATTTCGGCCACGGCCTGGGTGCTGATTTTTATGAGTATTGGTAAAAGATTGGGGGCTGACTTCCATGGCTTGATACAACACTACATCGGTCTTTCGTTAGCCGTTACTGTGGCAGTCGTTGCCGGGGTCATCATCTTGCACATCATAGGGCTATATCATGAAACCAAGGATGCACCTACCCAGCCAGTGACGCATTAATATTGATCTTGAAACAGCCGACCAATATTGAACCAGTATTCACTGGCAGTTGCATAGTTGGACTGGGTTTTGGCCTACCGGTATATCAGGACAATTACAGATTGGACCTGGTGGGTTGACGGTTGGTGATAACCCAGTCTGATTGCTGGTGATATTAGAGTAGAATAACCCACCAGCGAAGCCTAAAGCTAGGGCCACTACGATAACTATTACACTGCGTAAATCAAGCTTTAGAGAATGTCGTTTTAACGCCATAATCCCCCCGTTTTACTTAATTTCTGGGTAACGGTCGGCATTTTTGCGGTAGTACTCAACCCATTTGTTATTTTTATCCACCTCGACATAGTCAACATATAAGCCTTCTCTGAAAGCACCAGCCTTATTGAGTTTTGTTTTCTGTGCCTTAGCTATGTCTCTATCCGTTAGTTTGTATTTTCGTTTAAGGTCATCAATTGCTTGCTGCACATCCGCGATTTCTCCTGCTAGTTCTTCGGGTTTTGCTTGTGTAATTTCTTGGGCTTCTTCAATAATTTTGAGAATTAGTGCTTGTTTATGCTTATCGTCGTCTAACTGGTGATATTTGGGTTTTGCTCCTGATGCTATTTGGTTATCAACAATTTTATCTCTAACTAGTTTGCCGAATTTAAACTTGGGCATACAAGTAATATACCAAAACAACCCAGGCCAAGCAGTTTTGCCTGACAAGAGGCTTAAAATATTCACCGTGCATGTAGCTATCAGTGCCTACCTAGTGATAAGGTCCCCCTATCCAAATGTCCACAACACGAGGCATTTAGATTGAAACCCCAACCCGTAACCCTGTACCAGATTTGCTATACTTAAGAATTAGAAGAATGAGCACATATGTTAACAAAAATATTCAACATGAAACATAATTTCAAATACCGCTCATGGCTCCCCCACCTTCATAGATATGGTTTTTGGCTAGCGTTATTTTTGGGAATAGGTTTGACATGGCCGATGGCCACCTCTGCCTTGACAACTATATCTCAAGGCTATGCCACCTCCGACCAGCTGGCCGTCGGGTCAATTGTCAGTTTGCAAAATAATACTAGCGATATAGTCGATGCCTCGACCAACGACAACGTTAACAGTATTTTAGGTGTGGTCATCAATAGCGGCAGTTCATTGCTGTCATTATCTGTCGGCCAAACCAATCAGGTTCAAGTAGCTAACAGTGGAGTAGTACCGACCCTGGTATCGGATATTAACGGCGATATTTCCCAAGGTGACGAGATCACGGCTTCCTCGGTCAGTGGCGTAGGTATGAAAGCAACCAGCGACATCAAAGTTGTCGGGATTGCCCAGGCCAGCCTAAATGATGCCGATGGCAGCGCCGAGAATTATACCGATAAAAGCGGTCACCAGCACTCGATTCTGGTGGGTGAGATACCGGTATTGGTTAACGTTTCCTATTTTTACAAACAACCCGTTAAAACCATCATCCCATCGGTAATTCAAAATCTTGCCGACACCGTAGCCGGCAAACAGGTTAACGATGTGCCGATATTAATCAGTTTGGGTATTTTCGTAGTGTCTCTAGTGGTGGTCACCAGTATTATTTATGCCATGATCCGCAGTAGTATCATTTCAGTCGGTCGTAACCCGATGTCACAGTCGGCTATTTATCGTGACATTATTCAGCTGTCGGCTTTAGTTGTGGGTATACTAATGGTGGCGGTAGTATCGATTTATATGATTCTAAGCAAATTGTGATGGGCACGATTCTCTTGCAAATTTTTTTATACTTTGACGTCTTCTTGGTGGGTGTCGTTGCGACGCTAGTAGCTCGACATCTCTACAGCCATTTTCATCCCCCGCGTCATCATCCTGAAAGCCACCACGACGACCTTCCGTATGAAGCTTTACCGGCCGATTTTAGAGAACATTTATTAAAGGTCACCCAAGCCAATATTCAAACTATGGCTGATCATTTTTCGACTCGGATGCAAAAGGATCTGAATCTAACCGAAAACCGACTGACTGATTTATTGGCAAGAATCGGTACGGAAGTGATTGGCCGAGAGATGGAGCGCTACCGCTTAGAGCTGGTTAAAATGCATCAGCAAAACCAAGTCGTAGCCAAAAATGAGGAAGATGCGATGGGCCAACGCGAGAAAGAAATGGAGGCAAAACTAAACCAGGAAATGATTGCCGAAAAGCAACGTTTAATTCAACAACTTGATACTAAACTTGCTGATGCGGTTTCATCCTTCCTAATCGAGGCCATGCAGCACAACGTTGATTTAGGAGCTCAAAATGACTACCTAATGTCCGAGTTGGAAAAACATAAAGAAGATCTTAAGCGAGAGGTGGCTTTATGAGATTGATGTTGCCGGACAGCGTGATTTCACCACAAGATATCCAGGCTTTGACACTAGATGTTGAAAAATACGCCAACTGGTTTGCTAATGCCACGGTCAAAATTCGGCTGAAAGTCGGGCATCGTAATGCTGAACAACCAGAAATTTCGACCGACGCGGCCATGCTGATCCGCGACTGGGCCACCCAAAAATCACTCAGCAGCCAAAGCCTGGATGAACTAATTACTGCCCTGAAAGATTTTGGTAACACGGCCCTCCAGCTAACGATTGTTCTGGCCGCTCCACCTTCTAGCAAACTGAAGAAAACCTTGGTCAACTGGTTTCGTCATAATCTAACGGCCAATTTACTTGTCGATTTCCAATTCAGATCCAGTTTGCTCGGTGGCATGGTAGTGCAATGCGGTAGTCATATCTTCGATTGGTCGTTCCGACGTCAGATCCTGGCGGCTAGTAATAAATTCCCAGAGGTTTTGCGGCGTGTTTGACGACCAAACGTTTCAGCAGCTGGTTGAGGCCAACCATCTGACTGGCGAAGTTACTTCGTCCAATAGTTTTATCGTCCAGGTTAAAGGGTTAACCGGTGTACGATTGGGAGCCCAGGTGCTATTTGAGAATGGCCAGCGCGCCGTAGTCCGTGAAGCCTATATTGATCGAGCCGTTTTATTTAACATTGATTCCGAGAAGATTAATCCCGGTACTTTGGTGGTCGTTGAAAAAGACATGCTTAGCGTGCCAGTGGGCAAAGAACTAATCGGCCGCATAGTGTCGCCGATGGGCAGGCCCCTAGATGGCAAAGGAGCGATTAGGGCAACTGGAACCTCGGGAGTATTTAACCCAGCGCCGGGCATTATGGCTCGTAATCCGCTTAATGAGCAGCTGGCCAGTGGCGTGTCGGCTGTTGATATGTTCTTCCCGGTCGTACTCGGGCAGCGGATTGCCGTCTTGGGAGACAGCAAGTCAGGCAAGACCACCTTTTTAAGCCAACTGAGTGCTAATCAGGCCGGTACCGGCCGGGTAGTAGTTTTTGTTCTGATTGGTAAGCGTCGAGTCGATATCGAACGGCTACTAGTAGAACTGGAGAAGTCCGGCGCCATGGACCATACCATCGTGGTGCTGGCCGATATTTTTGACTCATTGACTCAGACTTACTTGGCACCCTATGCGGCTTGTGCTATGGCCGAGTATTTATGGCAACAGGGGCAAGACACCATTATCATCTATGATGACTTGAGCAGTCATGCTGAAGCTTATCGCCAGCTGTCATTACTTCAGGAAGTCGACCCCGGCCGCGACTCTTACCCGGGCGATATGTTTTACGCTCATTCCAGCCTTTTGGAACGAGCCGGTAAATTAAAAGATACCAATAAAACACTAACTGCCCTGCCGGTAGTTAACACCCCTAATGACGATATTACTGCCTACTTATCAACCAATATTATGTCGATTACTGACGGCCAGATTATATTTGACCTAAAGCTTTTTTATCAAGGTATCCGCCCGGCTGTTAACTCCGGTTTGTCAGTGTCCCGCGTCGGCGGACAGGCTCAAACAGAACGCCAGAAACACTTATCGGGGAATCTGTTTCAAGCCTTGGCCAAATATCACCAGGCTGACGAGTTTTCGCACTTCGGCTCGAGTTTGTCGAAGGAAGCCGGCATCGATTTGGCGTTAGGTAGGCAAGTTTATCAGGCGTTGCAACAGCCGCCGGAAAAACGCTACTCGCTTGTCAGCCAGCAGCTAATTCTAGAGACAGTGCTGAGTGGTGGTGGTACTCCGGAAATCGACATGGATAGTCTCAAAGATGCCGCCGAGAAAATAACAACCGTCAAAGACGACAAAGAATTTGATCAGCTGGAAGCAGACTTATTGAAAAAATTCAGCAAGATGCCGACAGCAGCTCCGGCTAAGGCGCAAAATACACCCAACCAGCCTAACCCGGATGAGACCAAACCGAAAGAAGCAACCCATGCGACGAGCTAATCTGATTGAAAAAGAATCCGAGGAAATCACCACCGTTGAAGGTCTGACTGAAGTGTTCGAGAGTATTGCCAGTACGCAGGTAGCTAAAGTCAGGAATAAGGTGGAACTATCTAATGAATTTTTCCAGCTGCTCTGGAAACGCTACACTTCTATCCGGATTGATCCTGGCACCAGAATCACCAACCGTGAGCTCGGGGACAATCAGGATAAAACAGTGTTTATTATTATTTCAGCCGAAGCCGGTCTGTCGGGAGATATTGACCTGCGGCTGATTGAAACAATGCTCCAAAACTATAACTCAAGTACAACCGATATTATCGTACTCGGCGGGCACGGCGCCCTGCAATTGATGCAACGCGGTATTAAATTTATCCATTATTTTCAGATACCAGAAACCGACCAGTATATTGATGTCAGCCCGATTATTGAAGCGGTTCAGGGCTATGCCAAGATTATTGTTTATTATGAAGAGTATATTTCATTGGGCGTCCAGGATATCAAAACCATCAACTTAGTTTCCAGAATGCGCGATATGAGTCAAGGCGCCGATGAAGATGTCATGACCCCGGAGGATACCATATTTGAACCATCGCTTAACGAAATTGCTTTTGAGATGGAAATTACCATGATGACGCTAGCACTCAGCCAGGCTATCCTGGAGTCAACCTTAGCTCAATCGGCCAGCCGGTTTAACGCCATGGCCGTAGCCAAAAAACGAGCTACCGAGCTGCTTGGTGAATACCGGCTAGAATTCCATCGAGCCAAGCGGTCCGAAAATGACCGGCGGCTGCACGAGGTTTTAACCAGCTTGAAAGAGAAACGTAAACGCGTTGGAGTCAGAAGATGAAACAAGCTGAGGCGCCGAATGCTAAGGTCAATCCTTACGCAGCTTATGAAAGAGTCGGCATTATCCAAGCCCTTCGCGGCCTGGTGGTTGAAGTTAAGATACTAGAGGCCAGTCCGGAAGAAAAGGAACTACTGCTGGTCGAAAATAGTCAGAATGTCTTTCTGGAAGTCAGTTTCTTCCAGAACGGAGCAGCAGTCTGCGTTAACTTAACCAATAACCAGATATTGTCTTGTGGCCAGAACGTCTATCGTAGCAAAACCAAGGTTACGGCACCAGTCGGGCCACAAACTATCGGTAGAGTGTTTGACGCCCTTGGTAATCCGTTGGACGACGGACCGGCTATAACCGAAAATCGCCGTCCGGTCAGCGAACCCAGTGGTACTAGGAGCTACCAAAGCAACCAAAAATTAGAATTGCTAGAAACCGGCTTAAAGGTGATCGATTTCCTAACCCCATTTGTCAAGGGCCGTAAAATCGGTATTGCTGGCGGTGCCGGTGTCGGCAAAACAGTCTTGACCATGGAGTTAATCCATAACGTTACTCGGCAGGCTAAAAGTCTGTCAATTTATTGTGGTGTCGGTGAACGTATTCGGGAGGGCAATGAACTTTACGAAACACTTTACGAAACTGAGGTCCTAAAGAATACGGTAATGTTTTTTGGACAGATGGACTCTCCACCATCTGTTCGCCTGATGGTCGGCCAGGCAGCGGCCACAGCCGCAGAGTACTTTCGAGATGAAGAGGGCCGTGACATCCTATTTTTTGTGGACAACATCTATCGTCACGTTCAAGCCTTAACCGAACTGTCGACCAACCTTGGTTTAATCCCTTCAGAAGGTGGTTATGCACCTAATATTTTTGCTGAACTGAGACGATTGGAAGACCGTTTGAGCTCGACGGACAAAGGCACAATTACTTCAGTCCAAGCTATTTATATTCCAGCTGACGACTTATCCGACCCGGCTGTCCAGGCTATTCAACAACAGCTCGATTCAATAATTGTCCTGTCACGGGCTATAGCCGAGAGCGGCATTAGACCGGCAGTTGATTTGTTAAAAACCACATCATCTCTGCTGACTCCACAGATCGTTGGGGAGCGTCACTATCAGCTAGCCAGTCGTGTCCAATCGATCATGCAAAAATATGACTCGCTCAAGAATATTATTGCCATAGTTGGCGAGAACGAACTGTCACCGGCTGATCGAACTGATTATCAAAATGCTAAGAAATTGATTCAATTCTTCTCTCAAAACTTCGCTGTGTCCGAACATCTCACCGGCAAGCCCGGTCAATACTTTACCATTGAACAAACTTTGTCAGGAATAGAGGCAATCTTAGAAGGTCGGGCCTTAGAACCGAGCACCGATCAGGCCTCAACTACCAAAACTAACCAACCAGCAGCTAATAGCAAATCATGACCAAATCAACGACCGCAGCTGAACTAACCGTTATAGCCCGTTCGCCGTTCCACATATATTACGAAGGTCCGGCCCGTGTCGTATCGGCGACAAATCGGGTGGGGCCATTCGACGTCCTCCCTGGCCATGCTGATTTTTTCTCCATTTTAAACCCCGGAAAAGTAATGATCGACACCGTCGATAAACCAATCCAATTCGATATTACCGACGGCATCATCACCGTCCGTGATGACCAAGTTATGTTGTTTGCCAATATGTAAGCTAGCTATTATTGCTCAACAATGTAATCAAACGCATAGCCACCAGGTGCTGGCGAAGAGCTGTCCCCAATACTGAAACCGGTAGCACTTCGAGTAACATAAAACAGTCCGCCATTGCCAATAGGCGTAAACACGACGTGTGGTATATCGCTGTAGGCTTTACTAAATACAACATTGGCTAAAATGCCGGCACACTGGTCCGGGGTACCAACATTGGCAGTCACTGTGCCGGCGGCATCGTTACCACTAATGGAAACAGTGCCGTTTGAGCCAATACACGAACCCTTACTGACTTCCGGTGCATAGCCAACAGTCACCACATGACCGTCGATTGTCAGATTTGCGGTTTGGAAAGACGCCACAGACATAGTGCCACCAACAGTTAAGTTACCGGAAACAGTTAAGTTATTGTCAACATTCAGCAGCTGGTTAGCGGTTATAACTCCATTTAGAGTGGTTGTCCCTGTCACGATCAGGTTATTGCGCAGGTTGAGGTTAGACAAAGTTCCGTCGCCGTTAACATTAAGTTGCGACAGCGTTGTATTGCCAGCTTGCAAGCCACCAAAGTTGGCACTACTGGCCGAAAAGGTGCCGTTAAGCGTTAACTGTCCGGCTACGTTTACATTACCAGCAACTTGAACATTGGAGCTGAAGTTGGTACTGGGGCTGACGGTTAAAACCACACCGGCATCGCCGACCGGCGTGTTGTTGACGCCGAGTTTACTTAGACTGCTCTGACTAATGGTGACTGGACTAGTAGACTGATTTTTATTATTAGATTGGCTGTGTAGCAAAAAGGCCACCACCCCGGCGTTAATAGCTAGTACGATTGCCACGGCCACTAAGCCAAAAAGAGTTGCTCTGAAGCTTGGTCGGTATGTACCCCGTTGCGGCCAATGAACAGCTTTTGATGGGGCTGAAGCAACGGCAGTACTAGCTTCAGTTGGCGTGCCAGAATCTGATTTTGGCTGGAGCGCTTCTGGCGTGGGTAGTTCAGTGACTTGTTCTTGTTTTGGTTCGGATGGTTGTGTATTTTCGGCCATCTTTAATGCCTCGGTTCACTGGCCGGTATTATACTGCTTAAGTAAGCTGTTCGGCAACTTCAATGACTCTATTAAGACCGTAGCGATTTGCAATAATCTACCAATCAGACAAAATAAAACTATGAGAAAGTGGTTAGTTAACTGTTCTACCCTGATAGTGGTAAGCCTATTGGGGATAGGATTGCTATCAGGAGTTGCTGACGGTGTCACCAGCAAGTCTACCGACTACCAATTTGAAGAAACGTTGATCGGGAGTGGTGGTTTGGTGCCGTCTATCTCCAATGACTACCAAACCGCTTTATCCGTTGGACAGCCAATTGTCGGTAACAGCAGCTCCAACAATTTTCAATTTGAAGCCGGTGCTCAGACAACCGCTAACCCAACGTTATCGATAGATATTATTAATTCTAGTCTGAACTTTGGCAGTTTCAGCCCGAGCACCACGGCTACAACCACTTCGCAATTTTCGGTTATCGATTACACCAGCTATGGCTACGCTGTCCAGATTGATGGTAGTTCACCAACTTATAGTACTCACACCATAAGTGCGATGTCGACCACCAACCCTTCGTCTCCGGGAACTGAACAATTTGGTATAAATCTAGTAGATAATACTAACTTTTGCGGATCAGGTTGCAACTTAGGGGCAAATCCAAACTACGGTCCGTTTAGCGTTGGTTCAGCGGCGGCCAATTACAATACCCCAAATGAATTTCGTTATGTCAGCGGCGATGAAATAGCCTATGCGCCGAAAAGTTCGGGTATCACGACCTATACAATTAGCTACATCGTTAATGTAGCTAGTCTGACGCCCAGCGGTCAATATACCAGTGGCCTATCGCTGATATGCACAGCTACCTATTAGCTCAGTAACGACTTTGGTCATAACTATTAATTGATAATCACCCCAAACTATTTAAACTAGACTCGACTAGCTGCTGCCGATTAGTGCTGTTATCGGTAGCTAGTTTAATTAATTATTTTGGGGACAGGAAAATCCTGAACCTAGTGTCACAACCATCTGTATTCGAAGAATCATTAGACCATAAACAAGATAGTAGTGATTTCAAAGCTATCGTTACGATCATAAATTACTAGAATACGTTAGGCCAATTGACATTCTTAAGTTCTAGCAAGTGGATGGTAATTACAATGACAGATTAGAAAACGAAAATTAGATACTATACTGCCAGTTGTGGATAACTGTTGACTGACCATTTTGCTTATGTTACACTTCGGCCTAGTTATACAAAATAAAGTATAGAAAAAAATAAAAACAAGATGAGAAGATTGAAAGCATTTCTGGCATTTTTTAGCGCAATGGCCTTGGTGGTTGGTGTGTTTACTGAATTCATGATACCCGGTGTGTCATACGCTGCAGCGATGAACAGTCTTAGTTTAACTCTTCAGGACGGTACCAGTTCTGGTGGTTCAGCGCCTGGCGGTACGGTCAACCATTTATTTTCATTTACCATACCGTCAACTACTACCATTCATTCGATTCAGTTCTTATATTGCACTACTCAAGATGGAACCTGCATTGAACCGACTGGTTTAGTGACCGCCGGTGCCTCCTTAGGTGCCCAAACCGGACTGAGTTTTGACAGCTTAGTCGCTAATCCGAGTGGTACCCCAGCAGGGACAGAAGGTGCACCATACTTAAAAAGCACAGCTGGTGTAACTCCTACAGCAAATGATCCTGTCTCTTTTCAACTCCTAAATGTTGTTAATCCTTCCACTACTAATTACACCTTCCACGTTCGTATTACCACCTACACAACTACTAGCCCGAACCCTTCCGACATAGTAGATACTGGATATGTAACTGCTTCTACTGCTCAGGCGATATCACTATCAGGCATCATGCCTGAGTCATTAGTGTTTTGTACTGGTGGTCAGATAAACCCAACTAGCGGTATACCAGATTGCACCACCGCCACCTCTGGTAGTATAGCTTTCAATGCCGATTTCTCACCTACCGCTACAGCTTATGCTCAATCACAAATGGCGGCATCCACCAATGCTACTTCCGGCTATTCTATTACTGTTGATGGTCCGACTTTAACGTCTGGCAGCAACACTATTTCGGCTATCGGTAGTACTGCCTCAGCTAGTATATTGGGTGTGCCTCAGTTTGGTATCAACCTCGAACCTAATACTACCCCAGGTGTTGGTGCCGCTGTCTCCCTTGCCAGTGATGGTGTTAACTATTTTGGATTCCCTGTCTCACCTTTTAGTACCGCTAACTCGTTTGCCTTTACTGCCGACGCCGGAGCTACTATTAACCTCAACGTCATTGCTAACAGTTCTAATGGCGGCGGTAGTTCACTACCGACTGACGCCCAGATCTATACCATTTCATATATTGTTAACGTTCCAGGTAGACAACCCGCCGGTACTTACACCACCACTCTAACCTACATTTGTACGGCAACGTTCTAGCCAGACTTTAAGCCCAAGTTTACGTTTTGACTTCGGTTTAACGTTCATGTTAATATTCTGACATGACCGTGAGTGGCAGGCGTTTATTCCCTTTTGTAACCACAATACTTTTTTTGGCAATCATTGTTGTAACCGCTTTACCAGCTCGTAATGCCTCCGCATTAACACTGACAAGCAAGAGCCTAACCCTTCAATCGACTGCCAGCTACGGCGGCTCGCAACCGTCGGGTGTAGTAAACCACTTGTTCTCTTTTAGTCTTGCTTCCGGCACTAGTGTTGGTTCGATACAATTTGTTTACTGCATAGCACCGGATGGAACTTGCGTGACGCCGACTGGTTTGAGTACTTCAGGGGCGACTCTAGGCACCCAGTCCGGACTGACTTTTACCAGCATCAACGTTGCCACCGCTGGTGCGCCGTATATTTATAGTGCTTCCGCGTTATCGGCTAGTGCTAACGAAGCGGTCTCTTTTCAACTGAAAACTATTACCAATCCCAATGGCAGTGATTGTTCGGGGACGCTTAATAACTGTACCTTCTACGTTAAGATTACAACCTATTCAACGACCAGCCCGAATGGTGCGGATATCATAGACACCGGTGAAGTTGCAGCTAGCGTTAATCCACAAATAACCCTAACGGGCACTATGCCTGAATCTTTAATTTTCTGCGTTGGCGGTACTGTAGGTACAACCAATAATGTGCCCAACTGCGCTTTAACTACAAGTGGTAGCATTACCTTTAACCAAGATTTCTCACCTAACGCTACCGCAACTGCCACCTCACAAATGGGTGCGTCTACCAATGCTCTGACCGGTTATACGATTACTGTTGATGGTCCGACTTTAACGTCCGGGGGCAACTCAATTACGGCAATTGGCTCAACTGCCACAGCCAGCGGTTTCGGTGTCTCACAATTTGGTTTAAACCTGATGGCTAACACTACCCCAAGTGTCGGGACTGCCGTGAATCCGACTAACGACGGCACAAATTATTTTGGCTATCCGCTGGCCCCGTTTAAAACCGTTAACTCATATGCTTTTACGGCTGATGTTGGCGCCACCATAAACTTAAATACCATCGCCAACAGCGCTAATAACACTGGCGGTGCAGCGCAACCGACCGATGGACAGGTTTATACTGTATCGTATATTGTCAATGTTCCAGGCAAACAGGTCGCCGGTACCTATACCACTACTCTCACATACATATGCACGGCAACATTTTAGCGGATGAAAAGATTTATTTCGCTGGTCACAATAGGTTTGGGCCTTCTGTACTGGTTGGGCACAAATGCTCCGATTGCTCTTGCTGCCTCGACCTCAGCTAACTCCAGTCCTGTCAGCAGCGGCCAAGCCCTCCAAATTGCTCCGCCGATCCTAACGTTAACAGCCAATCCCGGGCAAACTATTAAACCGCAAATCGAACTGCGTGACATTTCTAGTGCCAATATGCTGGTTACCAACGAGATTAATGATTTTATTGCCCAAGGTGAAAACGGCACACCCAAGATCTTGATGGGCAATAACTATAGCGATCCATTTTCAATCAAGAACTGGATTAAACCACTGCCTAGTTTTACGCTAACATCACAACAAATTCAGACACTGACATTAGATATTAACGTCCCAGCCAATGCCTCGCCGGGTGGCCATTATGGGGTAATCCGTTTCACGGGTACTCCAGCTCAAATGCAAACAACCGGTGTTTCGCTTACTGCCAGCCTAGGAACGTTAGTGCTGTTGACGGTTAACGGTAAGCTTAATGACAATCTAGCGGTACAACAGTTTTCTGCTGCTGACAGCAGTAACAACCCCGGCTGGTTTTTTGAATCCGCCCCTGTCAACTTTATTGTTAGGACCAAGAATATGGGCAATGTTCAGGAGGAACCAACTGGGCATATCGCTATTACCGACATGTTTGGTAAGCTAATATCCGACGTAATTATCAACATTCCGCCCCGTGATGTACTGCCCGATAGCATTCGCGAATTTATTGGGACACTCGGCAGTACTACGATTGGTAACAAAGCACTGTTTGGACGTTACCACGCCGAACTAAGCCTAAGCTACGGCGTGGCTAGTAGTAAAACTTTAAAAGCCGACCTTACTTTCTGGGTTATTCCCTATAAGCTAATTGCTGTTATTATCGTGCTAGTAATTGTTGCCTTCTTCTTGCTGCGCTTCCTCATCAAGCGGTACAACCGCATCATTGTATCTAAGGCCCGGCCGCGAAGATAAAATATACATCCTAGATAGCCAAGGAGTGCTATGGTATCACGGAGCTTAGGCTCACAATTTACTCTGATTTAGCACAAGTGTCTTAGGAATAAGTTAATATATAGGTATGTCTATACAAGACCGGCTAAAACTCAGTCACCACCGCCATAGTAGCCGTCTGATGCCGCATGAATATACCTCTTATTTGCCGCTGGCAATTTTGGAATTAGTAGTGGGTCTAGTTCTGGTTGTCAGCACAGTCACTGCTCAATCGCCACCGCCCCAATCGTATTCCGTCGGTTTGACGGGTGTCATGCCTGGTCCGGCACCGACTCATGCGGCCGTTATTACTTCACCAACCGCTCAGCAACAAGTCAGTACTGTGCCGATTACTGTTTCCGGTACCTGCCCCGCCCAGACCATTGTTGAAATCTATGAAAACGATATCTTTGCCGGATCCGGCATTTGCAGTACGAGCGGGACGTTTTCTTTCAATATAGACTTGTTATATGGGCAGAATACCTTAATAGCCAAAGTTTATGATGCTCTAAACCAACCTGGACCAGACTCCAGTAGCGTCACGGTTAATTACAATATCCTGCCGACCCAAACATCTCCTTTAGCTTCATTAAGTTTAACTGGAGCACAACTGATACTGAATACTGATGCTGTTTATCGTGGTACCTGGCCCGATCAGCAGCTTAGCGTCCCAATTAATATCGTTGGTGGTGTGCCGCCGTATGCTATTAATTTAGAATGGGGTGACGGGTCAAATACGGTGACACCAAGGAGCGATGATACTACTTTCGACTCCAGTCATACTTACAAAAAAGCGGGGATCTACCAGATTACCATCCAGGCTAGTGATGCTCAAGGACACAACGCCTTCTTGACGGTAGTGGCGATTATCAATGGCCAAACTGGTGCTGCTGTGCAACTTACTTCCAGTATCTCGACACCCAAAAGTTCTTCCGACTTGTTGCTTATACTATGGCCGTTATACGCTATTTCAGCCACAGTAGTTGTTAGCTTCTGGCTTGGTGAACGTCGGGAAAAGCGCCTCCTAGGCAAGGCTCCTCTAACGTTACATTTTCAAAACCCATAACTGACTTTCTGTGAACCTCTTGCCAAAGTCTGTAGTATTAGTTATGCTTTATTTGTTTCCGCTCTTTTTCAAACACAAAAACAAAAGTTTATGTATTGTTGAAATATATATAAAACGCGAGAGAAAAAGAGATATAAACAGACATGTGGGTCGGAAGGCTACGCGCGTGGCGTGTTAGCCGGAAGTTGGTCGCATATTCCCTGCTGGGTTTGGTTTGGTGTTGTTTGCTGTTATTTGAAACAACGCCAGTTCAAGCTGCCACAGGTATCAACCAAGAATTGAATTATCAAGGGCGTTTACTGAACGCTCAAGGTGCTATAGTCCCTGATGGTTATTATAATATTGAATTTAAGATCTATCAGGATGGTGACGGACAGAGTGTTGGCGATACTACCGGTTCACCAGCTGGCACTCTTCTTTGGACTGAAGATTATGTGAACAACAATAGCAGTCAAGGTGTGCAGGTTAAAGACGGTTTCCTGTCCGTCCAACTTGGTTCAATCTGTTCTTTAAGCGGGGGAACTTGTCAGGGCAATTCTAACCTAGGTGTTAACTGGAACTATAGCGTTCTTTGGCTATCGATGAACATAGCAGGGACCAGTAATACTTGCCAGCTACCATTTTCAGGCTGTAGCCCTGACGGAGAGATGGTGCCCATGCAACGGATGACATCCAGCCCTTATGCCTTTGATTCATCACTTCTTGGAGGAATGTCCGGCTCTCAATTTGTTCAATTAGCTCAGGGATTACAGACTGACACTACCAACAGCAACAGTATATATATCAATAAAACCGGGACTGGGAATTTATTAGACTTACAATCTGGCGGTAATGATGCTTTTATTCTGAATAACAGCGGTAATGAGGTGTTTGGAGCCAGTGCAGCACACACTATTTCAGTAGAAACTGCAGCAGCATCAACAGCAGGAGTTTCATTGTCTATTACAGCTGGAGGTGCCGGTAGCGGTGGCTCGGCGCTGGCCGGTGGTACTCTTACACTTGATGGTGGGTCTGGTGGTGGCACTAATGGTAATGGGGGCAATGTTGTCGTTGATTCGGGTGCACCTAACGGGAGTGGTACTGGCGGATCTGTTAATATTGGTACCACTAACGCCAATTCTGTCAGCATTAGCAAGTCCGGGGCTACCACTACTGTTAATGGCGTGTTGGCTGTTAGTAGTAGTGCCACACTCGGCACGGTTGGTTCAACAGCAGGTAACTTAACTATTGCTAGTAGTCATACCGGTGGAAGTTTCGTGTTACAAGCTTCTGCCAACCAGGCCAATACAACAACCCTGACTATACCTACTGACGCCAACACCAGCGACACAATTTGTCTATCTCTTATAGATAACTGTTCCGCTATTGGTGCTGCCGGTGGCGACCTAAGCGGTACCTACCCCAACCCGACAGTAGCCAAGATTAACGGCGTAGCTTTAGGTACGACCACAGCCACAGCCGGCAACTTGCTCATCGGCAACGGTACGTTATGGGCCTCAACCGCTATGAGCGGAGATACCTCTATCACCAGCGGCGGCGGCGTAACGGTCAACAAGCTACAAACTTACACCCTGACCACCAGCAGTGTTGTCACTGGCCAGTTACTTAACTACAACGGCACAGCCTGGATTAACACTTCTAGTCCGACTATTGCCACCAGCTTAACGGTTCCCAGTATAATTACTGCCTCCGGGGCAACTAGTTCAAATCTTTCTATTCAATCCGGCAGTGCCTCAGCTGGCGCTTCAGGCAACGTGACAATTGACACCGGTACCTTTACCTCCGGTACCCCAACTGTCTCAATTGGCACGGCTAATGCTGCTGCTGTCGGTATTGGTAACGGCAACACTGCAACTACGGTTTCATTACAGGGCGGTACCGGCGCTTCTGCCGTTACTGTTCAGTCGGGATCAGGCGGGACTGTTAATATAGCTACAGCCGCTAATGCAAATACTGTCCAGATTGGTGATTCAGGGAGCGACGGAATCACCCAAACTTTTAAGATTGGCTACAATACCTCTAGTACTAATACTGATATTGTTAAGATAGGTAGCACCCAAAACAGCACCAGCTTGACTGTTATTCAAGGTGGTACCGCCAATAACGCCATTCAAATCCAGCCAGGTATAGGCGGTGGGGTGCAGATTGCCACTAATGGAGTAGGTGGCACCCAAACCGTCCAGATTGGTATCGGTCCTGGTTCTGCGTATGCCGTTGCTCAGACGATTGGTATCGGCGACAACAACTACGCAGGGTCAACTGACGCATTGACAGTAGGTAATTTACTGGGCGGCAGTACAACTGCTATCCAGGGCGGTACCGGCGCTTCTGCCGTTACTGTTCAGTCGGGATCGGGTGGCATCATCAGCGTTGGCACGACTGCCCAACCTAGTACTGTGACCATTGGTGATGCTGCCACTGCCAACACCGGCAATATCCAGACGGTTAACTTAGGTAACCTTAATGCAGCCGGCACGACCAATGTCAACATCGGTAGTACCACTAACGCTACTGGCGGGACTACTACAATTACCGGTAAGTCAGCCGTCACCATTACGGGCTATGGAGCCAGTACCTGGAGTACCTCCACCGGCCTGTTGACTATTCAAGGCGGCAGCGGTGTAACTGTTGCCTCTGCTGCCGGAACTACTAGCTCAGCTGTTTCTATTCAATCCGGCAGTGCCTCAGCTGGCGCTTCAGGCAACGTGACAATTGACACCGGTACCTTTACCTCCGGTACCCCAACCGTCTCAATTGGCACGGCTAATGCTGCTGCTGTCGGTATTGGCCGATCAGGCGTTACCACCACAGTTAACGGCGGCCTAACAGCTAGCGGTGGTGTATCCGTTGCTGCCAACCAGAACTTAGCTATGGCTTCGGGTACCGGTACCTATACCCAGACTTATTCCAATACCGTTGCTGGTTCGGCGGCCACCTGGACGGTGACCAATGGTAACGCTACATCGACGGCCACGACAGTTAACGCCCATACCATAGCTCTGGCCGGTACCACTAACGGTAACCTCAATGCCAATACCATTAACGGCATTAACTTCAGTAATGTCACCACTGTGGCTAATAACGCCTTTAATGGCCTGTACTTCGGTACTGGCTACAACAGCCTACTGAACTACAACGGCACTTCGTTAATAAGCGGTACCGGTATCCTGCAAAGTGCCGCCATAAGCGGTTCGTATACCGGTATAACCGGTGTCGGTACCCTGACTGTCGGTACCTGGACGGCCTCTACCATTGGCGTTGGTTACGGCGGTACTGGTGCTACCACTACCCCAGCTAACGGCCAGCTCCTGATTGGCAACGGCACCAACTACACTGTTGCTACTTTAGGCACCACTGGCCTAACACCTACGGCTGGTGTTGGCAGCTTAAGCCTAGCTGTCAATTACGGTTCAGTTGCTAGCACTGCCGTACAAGGCAACACCACCTTAATCTGTCCAGCTGGTTCCGGTAACTTGACCAACACCGGTAATACCATAACCTTAGGTACTGGCGGTACCTGCAACAACATCACCATGACTGCCACCCCGAGCTTCACCTCAGTAACAGTTCCAACCATTAATACCTCCGGTGCCACCGCCATGAGCATAGATACCGGCGGAGCTGCCGGCATCACCATCGGTGGCACTCAAGCCAATGCTGTC